>CALLQC010000185.1 GCA_938015255.1 uncultured Erythrobacter sp. | reverse complement strand
ATCTTTGCCGATATACATGTGCCTGCGCCCCTATTTCTGGATCAGGTAATCTGTGGATGCCATGACAAGCAGTACGCCAATATGGACGCGGCGCAGGCGGTCTTCGGCTGTGCTGGATGCGTCTATGGTCACATCCTCCATCGCCGTCAGAATGGTGCTTTTGATGCTGTCGGTCAGCTGGTTTGCCGTCAGCAGCAAGTCCAACCGATCGAGCAGCGCGCTTGCGTCGTCGGCCAAGTCAATTTCGGTTGCATAGTCGAGCTCGATGTCTCTGAATCGGAAGCCGCTTGCTTCTACCGCGCGCTCCATAAAGTTCACATAGCCCGCCACAGAGGTTTCGTTGACAAGCTGGAATTCAGGGGCGAGCAGGTTGTTGTCTGCCGCTTGCGAGCCGGTCGGAAAATAGCCGGGTCGAAAGAAATTGAAGACCGAGGGAGAACGCAAAGGCGATTGCCCCAGCCCATTGCCGGGATTGGAAAAATCCCGCAGTGCCCAATTGCCGCTGATCGAGCTGGCGCCGAACGTCCGCCCCAGCTGCACAAACCGCAGCATTGGCTCGCGAAGTTTTCCGAATGAAGGGTTGGTGACGTTCGCCGGGTCAAGGGCTTCATCGTCGAGCAGGATTGCTTTGAACACAGCTCGCAAATCGCCGCGAACACCGCTGCCATTGTTATCGAACACTGCGGCTACTCGGGCGACATATGCGGGGCTTGGATTGCTGGTTACCAGACGCTGGATCATCTGCCGACCGAAAAACGGACCGACATTGGGGTGGTTGAAAAGGTGATCAAGCGCCTGCTTCAGCGTATCTTGGGCATTCGTGCCTGCAGGGATTGTTAGCCCAAGAAACGTCTTCTCATCATCGGAGTGAAAGCCCTCGGTCCGTGCCCGGCGCCACCGCGAAGGATCGGCAGTCATCGGCTGGCGGGCATAATCGGGATCCGGTATCTGCCGGGTGGTGCCTGGCACGATGGTAGTGCTGATTCCGGTGTAGTCGTAATCGTATCCGGTAAAGACCTTGGCAATGCCGGTTACATCGTCATTGTCATAGGTTTCGATCGGTTCACCGCCTGAAAGCCTGCGTGTTCCATCAGAGTTCAATTCAAACAGGCCGATCGAGAAAAGCTGCATTATCTCCCGGCCGTAATTCTCGTCTGGAACGCGTCCCGAACGCGGATCAGCCTTGCGATTGCCACGCGTATTCAGGAATACACCCATCGCCGGATTGAGCGTGATGTCTTCCATGAGATCCCGAAAACTGCCGAAGGCGTGGCGATTGAGCACATCCCAATATTCGCCGATCGCAGGCCCGCGCCAATTGAGGTTGATGCTGTTCAGGGAGACAACGAAGAACTCGGACAATGCGAGCGCAATGCGTTTGCGCACGCTGCTTCCGCCGGTGAGCAATTGCGACCAGATCATCTGATCACCTATTCCAGCGTTATCAAAATAGCGGTTGTCATCAACCTGGTCGAACCCGCGACTGGCAAAAAATTCGCGCGCGCTCTGGGAATTGGCCGCATTCATCTGGCGATCCAGCCAGGGCTCGTAACCATCGTTTTTCAACTGCTGGATCGCACCTGTGCCGACAGCAAAGGAAGATTGCAGGAGGAAACGGGCGGCTTCTGCATCGTTTTCGGGTTTGCGAACGACCGGCTGCGGTGTGGGTGTCACGCCGCCACCTGTTGCGCTGCCGCCCGCTGTGCCGCCGCCGCCACCGCCGCAAGCAGCGACCGCGAGCGCCATCGCCGATACGCCTACAATTTTTGCTGTAGTTACAGGCTTTGACTGCGCAGCTGTGTCAGACACGTTTGGAGCGCGATTGGAATCAGCATCGAGCTCATCCAACGCCAGCACCGGCTGCAATTCGAGCTTTTCTGTCATGCGACCCCATCAAGAATACGTACCCAGCGCGACACCTCTCTGCGGTATTGGTTGATTCTATCTCGCTTACCGTGGTTAACGGTCTGATAAGGTCGCCCCAGAAACGTATCGCCTGCGTATGCTCATGCATCACCAGTGCGACAAAATGACTCTACCGGAAGGTCAGCCGACTTTTCGAATTCGAGGCGAACGATGAAACGTATTTCTGATCCGGCGAGACGAACGGAAAGGCTCACCCCCTTCAATTTCTTTGGCCTGTGTGAAGAACATATTTGTTCGAAAACGCACCAACTTCTGCCAATCAGACGGCTACCGATAAGCTAACATTGCACCACTATTCGTCTCACTACGGTTCGGTTTTGTAATCACCCATTGAGTTCCGCGCGACGATCGTCAAAGGCACCGCGAAATGACAACCTCTCTCACTCATCTCGAACGGCTCGAAGCCGAAAGCATCCACATATTCCGCGAAGTCGTGGCCGAGGCTGAAAACCCGGTCATGCTCTATTCGGTAGGCAAGGACAGCTCGGTCATGCTGCATCTGGCACGCAAGGCGTTCTATCCATCGCCGCCGCCATTCCCGATGCTGCACGTCGCAAGCGGGTGGGACTTCCAGGCGCTGCTCGACCACCGCGACAAGACGGTAAAAGAATATGGCCTCGAGCTGATTGTCGCTCAGAATGAAGATGCCGAGCAACAGGGCATCAACCCGTTCGATACCGGCAGCGCGCTTTATTCGCAGGCGCAGTTGACCGATCCGCTGAAGCGCGCGCTGACGCAGCATGGCTTTGACGCAGCGTTTGGCGGCGGCAGGCGCGACGAGGAAAAGGCGCGCGCGAAAGAACGCGTTTTTTCGTTCCGCACCGCCTCGCATCGCTGGGACCCAAAGAACCAGAGGCCCGAGCTCTGGAATCTCTACAATGCGAAGAAGAACAAGGGTGAAAGCATCCGGGTCTTCCCAATCTCGAACTGGACCGAGCTGGATATCTGGCAGTACATCGCGCTCGAAGAGATCGACATCGTGCCGCTTTACATGTCGCAAAAGCGCCCGACGGTGACGCGCGACGGGCTGATCCTTGTCGTCGATGACGATCGCTTCCGGTTCGAGGACGGCGAAGAGGCGATCGAGCGCTCCGTCCGATTCCGCACGCTAGGCTGCTATCCGCTCACCGGCGCGACTGAGAGCGACGCGACTGATATGAACAAGATTATTCAGGAAATGCTGCTCGCGACCGGCTCTGAACGACAGGGCAGAGCAATCGACAAAGGTCAGTCAGCCTCAATGGAAGACAAGAAGCAGGAGGGGTATTTCTGATGACCACTCAGGATTCCAGCTTCCAGGTCGACAGCCTCATCGCCGAAGATATCGACGCATATCTCGACCAGCACCAACACAAAAGCCTGCTGCGCTTCATCACTTGCGGCAGTGTGGACGACGGCAAATCAACCCTGATCGGAAGGCTGCTCTACGATTCGAAGATGATCTTTGAGGACCAGCTGAGCGCGCTTGAAAGCGACAGCGCCAAACACGGCACGCAGGGCGAAGAGATCGATTTTGCACTGCTGGTGGATGGTCTTGCCGCCGAGCGCGAACAGGGCATCACAATCGACGTCGCCTACCGCTTTTTCACGACCGAAAAGCGCAAGTTCATCGTTGCCGACACGCCGGGACACGA
>CALLQC010000184.1 GCA_938015255.1 uncultured Erythrobacter sp. | reverse complement strand
CTAACTGCTCATGCCGGTAATTGGGCACGTAAATGCCCACTGGCCTACGCCCGAACGCATAACGATCATCAAGGCCGGGCACATCACCCGAAGCGCCTGATCCGCCAAAGTGATCCATGATATATGCGCCAAGCATCCCGCTGCTGTTGGCGAGGCCACTGGGATGCTGCGCCCCTTGCGAATTCATCAAAAGGTGAACAGAATTGAGTGATCCGGCATTTAGGAAAACGATTTTACCCGAATATTTCTCCCGCGAGCCATCAGCCGACCGGATAGCGCGCACGCCTGTCACTTTGCGCTGCTTCGCATCATAGACTACCGATTCAACTGTCGAATCCGTTACAACGGTGAGATTTCCTGTGAGACGTGCCGCAGGAAGCGTGGCGGATAGCGACGAAAAATAGGCTCCGTATGCGCACCCGCTGGAGCAGCGACTGCGCGCTTGGCAAACACCGCGTCCCAAAGCATTTGATGGTTCGTGATTTTCGGTAAGATTGGCGCAGCGCCCGATAATCATGGGCCGATCGGGTCGCTCTTTGCGCAGGTTCGCCGCGATCTGGTCTTCCGCTGCGCTCATGCCCCATGGTTTCAGAAATTCGCCATCGGGCAGACTATCAATGCCATCGACATTGCCCGAAATGCCAGCAAACGCCTCGACCTTGGAATACCAGGGGGCAAGGTCGTCATAGCCGATGGGCCAAGGGGAGCCGTGACCATCCTTGCGATTGGCGTCGAAGTCCTTTTGACTCCAGCGGTAGCACTGGCGCGCCCATGTCAGCGAGCGCCCGCCAAGCTGATATCCGCGCGTCCACATGAACGGGCGATCTTCGGGAAAGCTATAAGGATGCTCAGCATCGTCGACAAAGAACTGGCGATGTTCGTTGCGATAGATATGCCGTTTTCGCCGCAGCATTTCATACCGGTCATTCTCCGCGAGATAATCGGGGACCATGCCGCGATATTCCAGCTCCCACGGGGCCTCAAAATCGGTGTATTCGGCGCTGGGATGATCGAGATTGCGGCCGCGTTCAAGAACGAGAACTTTAAGACCCCGCTCACACAATTCCTTTGCAACCCATCCGCCAGTGATACCTGAGCCGACAACAATCGCGTCGAAATCTGCATCTGCCTGAGCGCTCATCCGGCAAATTCCAGTGCTTTGGCGCGTACCAATTCCAAATGCTCGCTTGCCGACAGGTTGCCTATATACTCACCCGGCACGAGCACGAAGTCACGGTTGGCCTCGGCGCTGGTGTTATAGATTTTCAATACCAGAGTTTTGAATTCTATATATGTCGCATTGGCTTCATCCTTGCGATCCGCAAACGCCGCAGCATCATATTGCCGGAGCGTTTGCAAACGCTGTTCCTGATTAAGCTGCACATAAGCGCGCCCTTGTTGCTGGACGGCAAAATTGCCCAAATGCTCTGCTAATCTGGACATTCGCACCTTCAAGTCCGGCCCGGCCCATTCCCCGAAAATCTGATCAAGATATGTCACCACGTGAGCATCATCAGCAGTCGGCCAATCACCATCGCCCACGATCAAATTCGCAGCATCCGACATGACGCTCATCTGCAAGCAATCGAAGAACACGCCTGCAGGCTTTACTGGCAGAGCCCAATTTCCAACCTCGCAGACGACCTCGCCCGGCGCGCACGCGGCCAGTCCGAACGGGATGCTGCCGACCCCGCAAACTCTCAGAAACGAGCGCCGCGTTGCTTGAAAATTCATCAGTTTGTAAATTGTCCGGTCGGCTGGAAACACATGTGATTAACCTACTGAATTGATCGAAACTGATCAATATCGATTCGGTTCGATCAAATTCGAAGTGTGTGCGCTGGCGCGCGCACAAAACTGAAATTCAGGCGATCGGGATCCGTGTTGCCTTCCCGTTCAGCGCTGCACGCGGCCCGATCCGTCGCCACTCATCAACTTCTCAACCTCGGACACAGTCACGCGGTTGAAATCGCCCATAATCGTGTGTTTTAACGCGCTGGCAGCAACTGCGAATTCCAGGCTTTGCTGGCGGTCTTCATAAGCATTCAGGCCGTATATCAGCGCCGAGGCAAAACTGTCCCCGCCCCCGACACGGTCAACAATATCAGTCAGCTCGTATTTCTTCGACAGCATAAAGCCGTCATCGCGGGTGCGCAGGCAGGCAGACCAGTTATTGCGGTCCGCGCTCAGGCTTTCACGCAGTGTAATCGCGATCGTGTGCATATTGGGATAGATATCGAGGACTTTCTGGCCGAGCGCTTCGTATTTGGCAGTGTCCAGCTCTCCGCTCTCCACGTCAACGTCCACCGAAATATCCAAGGATTTCTGACAGTCTTCCTCATTGGCAATGCCAACGTCGACATATTTGACCAGCTCGCGCATCACCTCTGGCGCGCTCTTGCCATACTTCCACAATTTACCGCGAAAGTTGAAGTCGCACGAAACAGTGACGCCAGCCTGCTTCGCGGCCTCTACGCAGGCCATAGAGAGATCAGCGGCCGATTGACTGAGCGCTGGTGTGATGCCGGTAATGTGCAACCACTTCGCACCTTCGAAAATGGCGCGCCAATCGAACTCGGCTGCGCTGGCATTGCAGATAGATGAGTTTGACCGGTCATAAACCACTTTCGATGGCCGTTGGTTGGACCCTGTTTCCAGGAAATATATGCCGACCCGGTCGCCTGAGCGACTGATATGCGCGGTGTCCACGCCGAATTTGCGCAGCTCCATAATCGCATTGTCACCGATATCATTGTCCGGCAGCGCGCTAACGAAACCAGCATCAAGCCCATAATTGCTAAGAGCGACGGCTACATTGGCCTCGCCTCCTCCAAATGTCGCCTCAAATTCGGGTGACTGGAAAAAACGCTGATGCGCCGGTGTTTTGAGCCGAAGCATAATTTCACCAAAGGATAGGAAGTCTGCCATTGTAATATGCTCCGTCTTCGAGGTTATGGAAGTGTGATGCTGTCCGGCTGATGCCCCGGCGCGCGGAACATAAAGTCGGTGCGATCGAAAATGTTCTGCATTTTCGAGAATGAACCAGCGTCTTTGTCGCGATCTGGAAAAGGCCATTCCTCAAGGCGAGTCGAATACCGCAGCAAGAATTGACGTGCAGTCGATAGGCTTCGCCCGTCCTCCAACTGCGAGTTCCACAAATCGACGTCAACGCACTCACCGATTGTCGCCAATCGCGCCGCTCCGCTGACGAGATAATTTGAATAGTGCCAACTGCGCGTCCGCTTCAATTCTTCGGAGAACCGTCCCTGTTGATCCATTTGCACGCCTATTCGAGATTCCAGAAAATTCTCGGCCAGGCTTTTCGTAGTTCCTTCAAGGCCGGCGAAGATCGCAAAATGGGCGAGATAGAAGTCGAAAAATACACCATGATTGTTGTGCTTTCGCATCTCATCACCGCCAAGTTCACTGGTTGCCAACCAGCTGGCGAATTCTGCGTACCACGCCCTCAGCATATCTAGCTCGCCGCTCGTCAGAGCATTCGCGGGTGCGATCAATCCGATACTCTCAATGACGGTTGAAAGGTCCGAAGCCTCGATAATCCCCTCTCCGCGCCCTTTAACCTTGCCGGGGATCCCCTGGGCAAAATTCATGTGAGGGTTCATTCGGGTTGCCGGATCGAGAAACCAAACCCGAACCAACCCAGCCGCATGATCCGCAAATCGGTGATCAGATGTGATGAAGTATGCAACCGACAGTGCCTCCAGATCGTCCCCCAAAGCGCGAAGACGGTTCTTGTCAAATTGCAGACCATTGCGAGCCGGATTAACTTCCCCATCACGGCGAACATAAGGGAGACCGTTCGCTTTGGATGGGTCCGGCCACCAATATGGGCCGATAGACGCATAGTCATTCAGTGATGCACCGTGTACCGGTGCCGGCTTATCAGTGACTGTGTAAGGCCCCCGTCTGAGCGCCTGTTCAGCGTCCGAAACAAACCCGGCGCTGTGTTCGGAACTGGCCTTTATCGCATCCAGCCATTGCGGCCTCCATAAAAATGTGCGCCGCCCATCAAAATCTGCCGCGTAGCCATCAACGCCGCGGCATACAGGCTCCACGCCCTTATCCGGTATTGTTGCTGCGTATGCCGCACCGGGCAGCCCGACAAAAAAAATACCCATGCCAACCATCAAAGAGTGCACGCTCTTGATTGTTTTGGGCATCGCCAACATCAGCGCGCGAGCCAGCCGCCGTCAACAGCCAGGATATGCCCCTGGACATAGCGCGCTGCGTCAGATGCAAGGAACACCGCTGCACCGCCAAGGTCGGATGGATCCCCCCACCTTCCTGCCGGTATTCGCTCCAGGATCTGTCTGTTCCGCGCTTCATCCGCCTGAAGGGCTGCGGTGTTGTTTGTCGCGATGTAGCCTGGCGCGATCGCATTGACCGTAATGTTTTTGCCAGCCCATTCATTAGCAAGCAATTTGGTAAGGCCACCAACACCGCTTTTTGACGCCGTGTAACTCGCCACCCTGATGCCACCTTGGAAGGTTAGCATCGATGCAATGTTGATGATTGAGCCACCGCCAGCACTGATCATGTGCTTGCCAGCAGCCTGCGACAGGAAAAACAGAACCTTCAGATTGGTATCGACAACGGCGTCCCAATCTTGTTCGGTGAATTCCGTTGCATCATTTCGGCGGATGATGCCTGCATTGTTTACGAGTATGTCCAGCCCGCCAAGACCGGCGACAACCTCATCAACAATCCGCTGGCACGGTTCGATCGTTCCCAGATCAGCCCTGACTACGAGCGATCTCGAACCGGTCTGCTCGACCAATTTCGCAGTTTCCGATGCATCGCTTCTGGTTACAAGAGCTATATCCGCGCCAGCTTGTGCCAAAGCTAGGGCGATTCCCTGACCAATGCCGGTATTCGCGCCAGTGACAACGGCCACTTTCCCGCTGAGATCGAAGGGGTGATGTGCCGTCATCTGAAACTTGCCCAACCTGGAGATCAAAGACCGCGCAAATATGCGCTGATTTCTTCGTCTTGTGAGTTCGGATAGAAATAGTCTGCGAATTTCTCACCTGCGATTGCCGATTTCAGCAATTCCTGATCGACATTTTTCAGCACGCTCAGCATGTCATGGCTTGATGCGGCCTTTAGCTCCTTCAGAATATCACGATTGGCCGCCATGATTGCAGCGCGTTCTTTAGGATAGCCAACGCCAGGTTCATTTTCGAAAATCTTTCGGTAGCAATCTTGCAGGTTCAATTCTGCGGCCCAACCGAATCCCTTTGCGTACGGCATAGAAATAGCGTTTCCGGCATTGATCTGGCTGAACAGAAATGCATCGGTAGGGTCGATCACCAACCCGCAGAAAACACCAGGCATGGCGTTGCACGCAAGCATGGACCCCATGCCTGTTCCGCATCCAGTGACAACGAAATCGGCAGCTTTTGAGTTAAGCAGAATACCGGTCAAAAGGCCGTTCATATTGTAAGTGAGAGAGGCCGCGTCATCAGCAGTGTACATGCCGTAGTTGAACACTTCGTGGCCCAGGGGCTCAGCCACCGCTGTCAACGCTTCGTGGATGATGCCGTTCTTCGCCGCCTGGCTGTTCTCGGTAATCAATGCGATTTTCATGGTTTTCAATCTCCAAATTGACAGCAAGCCTCTGAATCCAGAGCGCGCCGATCTTAAATTCACCGCCTTCAGGTAACCGGTGTCATTGCGATGCACAAGTATTGAATTTCGGTCAGTGGATTGCAATGGACAAAGATCGTCAGCAGACCCAATGAACCCAAATTCAACCGATCGCTATAGTCGTAAGATTAGTGAGTTTCCCGCTCGATGCCCTTCAAGTAAACCTGAGCCAGCGAACTGCTTTTCGAACCCAGAAACAGATCAAGCCCGCAGACGGAAGGCTTCGACGCTCCGCCTTCGAAGCGATCGGAGGTCGCCCTCACAAGCGGTTCAATAGTTTCGGCAATCGAAAGTTCGGGTAAGTCGCCAATATCATAACCTACGAACGCATCGCCGATGACACCCGGCGAGCGCTCGGTTGGCTGTGATTTTTCAATGTTGCGGCTTGTTTCTCCAGTCACGACAATTTCAAACTGGAACGCGTTTGCGTCCGCCGGATTGCCTGCGTCTTGCGAAAGCCCAGCCGAAGGCAAGCCTGAACCAATGTTCGAAACGGGCTAAACCGCATCACACCGTCAATACAGAACAGTCCGATGAAAACGCCGAGCGCAATTGATCGTGGTTGTTATGGTAGCGGAGGAGGGACTTGAACCCCCGACACGCGGATTATGATTCCGCTGCTCTAACCACCTGAGCTACTCCGCCCCAACAGGGATTCGCGAGACGCGCTGTGCCTCAAGCGAGCGGCGCATTTAGGGCCCATGCAGCGCGCGGTCAACCACTCTTGCGCGCCTTTTAAAACCTTTGGCGACCTCTGAAGGGCATCGTCTTGATATGCTCCCAAGGGCCGCCCTCGTACCGGTGCAGTTCGAGCGCAGGGAAAGCGAAGCTTCGTCTCTCGATTGCGGGCCCCAATTCGGCCTGCAGCGCACGAGCTTCTTCCTTTGTCACCTTGTTCTGAATCGTGATGTGGGGACGCGGCTCATGCAGGTCCTGATCCGTCAGGCTGCCATGGAAATGGTCCGCGACAAGCGCGCGGATTTCGAGAATTGCTGGCGAATGGAGGCGAATGGCGGTGCCCTTGCCAAGGTCCATCAACCCGTTGATCTCGGCTTCGGGCGCCGCGAATTCGCGTACGATCCGGGGAACAAAGCTTCGGAGTTCATCCAGCAGTGACGGCGCAAAGGCATGGAACAGCGTGACATGCGCATGCAGATGGTTGCGCTGCGGCGGGAAATGGGCCTTGCGCAGATCGTCCGCCCACAGATGGATATGTTCGGGCAGTTTCGCAGTCAGAATAAACGGATTGGCGATTGCCCCAACTCCGCGCGCTTACATCTCGCCGCGTTCACGGCGGATGCGATACCATTTCTCCACGGCTGCATTATGCCCTTCGAGGTCGGCGTTGAATTCGTGCCCGCCTGTGCCGTCCGCTACCATAAACAGGTAATTGTGCGGCTCGGGATTGAGCACTGCAGCGATGCTCTCACGCCCGGGATTGGTGATTGGTCCTTCGGGCAGGCCGACCCGCGTGTAAGTGTTGTAGCCGTTCACCGCAGCGATCTCTGACTGGCGAATGCGGCGGCCAAGCGGCTTTCCCTTGGTAATCGGATAAATGATCGTCGGATCGGCCTGCAGCAGCATACCGGCCTTGACCCGATTGGAGTAAAGACCAGCGACGGTCCTGCGCTCTTCAGGCGTGCCGGTTTCTTTCTCGACGATGGAGGCCAGCACCAATGCTTCGCGGATGGTTTCGACCGCGATATCCGGCCCGCGCTGCGCCCACGCCTCAGCCAGATATTTGTCCATGGCGGTTTGCATTTGCTCAACGATTTCGCCGCGATCCTGACCGCGCTCATACGCGTAGGTATCCGGCAGGACCGAACCTTCGAGAGGAACGTCAATCTCGCCCGTCAGCAGATCCTCGGCCATCAGTTTTTCGTAAACGAGGATGGACGGCATTCCTTCGGGAATGGTGACGAAACGCCGGATGACATCACCGGATTGGAAGGCCGCAAGAATATCGCCCTGCCCCATATCCGGTGTCAAAGCGAACTCACCCGCCTGAATCGGATCGGACGACCCGAACAGCTTGGCGCGCAGCAGAAATCCGTCTGCCGAGGTAATCAGCCCTTCCTCTTCGAGCTTGCCGGCAACCGCAGTGAGCGACGAACCGGCAGGAATGATAAAGGGGGTGTCCTCCTCAATCGACGCATCTCCGATATAGGATTGCGCAAAGAACAGACCCGCGCCTGCAATTACTGCAAGAATGACCAAAATCAGGCCGAAGCGTTTCACCGGATCAATCGACCTTCTGCATGATCAGCGACGCATTGGTGCCGCCAAAGCCAAAGCTGTTGTTCAGCACGGCCCGCACGTCCCGTTCACGCGCCTTGAACGGGACAAGGTCGATGCCCTCGGTCCCATCATCGGGATTGTGAAGGTTGAGCGTTGGCGGGACGATCTGGTCACGCAGCGCGAGGATGCAGAACACCGCTTCCACGGCGCCCGCTCCGCCCAGCAGGTGGCCGATCGCGGACTTGGTAGAGCTCATGGAGGCACCGCCGAGATCCTTGCCCAAAACGCGCATCACCGCCGCAAGCTCGATCGTGTCGGCCATCGTGCTTGTGCCGTGTGCGTTGACATAATCGATCTCGCCCGGGCCCAGCCCCGCTTTGCGCATCGCCATTTCCATTGCGAGCTGCGCACCTTTGCCCTCAGGATGCGGTGCGGTAACGTGGTAGGCGTCACCCGAAAGGCCGTATCCGGTCACTTCGGCGTAAATCTTTGCTCCGCGTGCTTTGGCGCGCTCGTATTCTTCAAGCACAACAACACCGGCGCCCTCGCCCATTACAAACCCATCGCGGTCCTTGTCGTAAGGGCGACTAGCCTCGGTGGGGCGGTCGTTCATGCTCATATTGAGTGCACGCGCCTGCGCGAACCCTGCGATACCCAGCGGGTTGATCGTGCTCTCTGCGCCGCCAGCCAGCATGACATCGGCATCATCCATCATGATCATGCGGGCAGCATCGCCGATTGAGTGGGCGCCGGTAGAGCAAGCCGTGACCACTGCATGGTTCGGCCCCATAAACCCGTGCTTGATCTGGACCTGTCCGGTGATGAGATTGATCAAACGGCCATGGACAAAGTGCGGGCTGACACGGCCGGGACCGCGTTCATGCAGATTGACCGACTCTTTCTCGATCCCCGGCAACCCGCCAATACCCGAACCGATGGAGCAGCCTGTCCGCTCTTTTTCAGCATAGGTCATATTCGTCAGGCCTGCATCTTCCAAAGCCTGCCCCGCCGCATCAATGCCGAAAACGATGAACGGATCGACCTGCCGCTGAATTTTGCCATCGACACGCTTGTCCGCATCGAAGCCCCACGGATGGTCCTTATCCTTGACCTCGCAGGCAATCGTGCACTTTTGATCGGAAGTGTCGAAGCGCGTGATCTGTCCTGCGCCGCTTTCCCCGGCGATCAGGTTTTTCCAGCTGGTTTCAACATCGCCGCCCAGCGGCGTGACAAGGCCTAGTCCGGTAACAACAACGCGGCGCATTCATTTCTCCCAAAGCCCGTACGGGGCCAAATTCAGTCTTGCCTGATGCACTCTCTGGTGCCTGAAACACTACAGGCCCGCGACCCTTCGCAAAAAGGGTTCGGGCCTGTCGGTCAGATTGCCGCGCCCGCACGGCGCGCGCTGGCATCCTGAGGGCGATTAGCCCTTATGTTCTTCGATAAACTTGGTCGCATCACCGACGGTGCTGATCTTTTCAGCCGCATCGTCAGGGATTTCGACGCCGAATTCTTCTTCAAAAGCCATCACAAGCTCAACGATATCAAGGCTGTCTGCGCCCAGATCATCGATGAAGCTGGCTTCTTGGGTGACTTTATCGCCTTCAACACCAAGGTGCTCGACGACAATTTTCTGCACGCGGTCGGCAGTATCGCTCATGTGTATCCCTCTTATACTCGGGTTAAAATTTCAAAATTGCCCTAGAGGCCGGTTTGACAGAGCGCAAGTGGTCTTCACATGCTCCCCCCAAGCCAATTTCCGTCCGCTCGCCCTTACGTAAACAGCGAAAGCGGATCGATCCGATCAACATCGCTGCGCAGCATCAGGGCGCGCTCAATCATGTATTTATGCCATGATCCAAAGATCACAAGGACTTTGAGGCCCTGGCCGCGAACCGTATCAAGGGTGTGTTCGATCAAATCTGTATGGGCGCGGTTGATCTGGGTCCAGCCTCCAGGCCCCAAATCGGGGTCGAAATAGACCTGATAGGGAGTCTGAGCGCGCTGCACAGCGGCGTCATACTCTGGCGTGTGGATGAAGGCTGGGTCATCATCCCTGCCCTGCAGGGCTCGTGAATATTCTTGTCTTGCTGCTTGATGCTCTGCCCACTGCGCTGCGCGCGCGCGGTCAACCTCGATTGCAGCCAGCGCAGATGCGCGGGCATCAGCGATTTCGCGTGTCCAACCAGCCCCTGCAGCGATGGTGAAGCCCATTTCCTGCGATAGCGGGAAGACGACATCGGTCAGCTCCGGGAATACCCGGGTCCGCGGTTCTGTAACCTCGCCGGTTTCTGCGAAGCTCCGCTGCGCCTCGGCAATTCTGTCTGGCGGAATTTCGCTGATCACGATGTCGGGCGCTGCACGCCTGATCGCTTTCTCAAGCACGCCGAGTGAATACCGCTCGCTATCCCGGTGTCGGCCATGGATCGCGCCAAGAACTGTGATCTTGGTCAGTTCCTCAGTGTGCGAGGATTTCGCAGCGCCGCATCCGGATAAAGCTGCGCTCGCGCCGCTTGCCGCTGTCACGGTGGCAAGGCCGCCGAATATTGCTGATCGCCGAGTTGTGTGCACCGCATAACCTCCAATCGTCCTGTGTTCGGCGCTGACGCCTCTCTGGTTACTCGCCAGGAGCTGAAAACTTTCAAAAACAACAGTTTAAATCAGTTCATCTCAGCTCAGCTACGCTTCACCGAACTGTTCGGATCGAATTGCCATGCCAGCCATTAAGTCATTGAAACCGCGGCGCATTCGGCTCCGCAAACTGAACTGAAACTCTCAAGGAGACCCATGACACAGACTGTCGAAACCCTGAAATCACTTACTCAAACAACATACGACTCGCTCGAAGGTTATCGCAAGGCCGCAGAAAAGGCCGAAAGCCCGAGCCTGAAGCAAGCGTTGGAGCGTCGCACAAGCGAACGTTCGCGCACTCTGAACAAGCTCAACGACGCGCTGAAATCAAATGGTGAAGAACCGATTACATCATCGAGCGCGATCGCATCAATGCACCAGAGCTTCCTCAACATTGCAGACACTTTTGAAAATGGTGACGAAGCCGCTGCAGAGCGTGTCGAAGAAGGCGAAGACTATATCGCCGGTAAATTCCGCGACGTATTGGAAGATGACAGCAACGAAATCGACCAGTCATCGCTGATGATCATCCAATCAGCCTACCGTGAAATTCGCGAAGGCGAAAAGTTCGGTGACATGATTGAGCGTCAATACGCCTAATCCGCAGGATGGCGCTGGGATGAGCGCCTCGGGGTATTGAGTGCCGGCGCCCTTACGCCGCTTGCGCTCTACCCCGAAATTACCGAACGGCGTTGAGCGCGCGCATGTGGGGAAAGTCTTCTTTGGAGACGCGCGCAGCTCCGCCTCACCCAACAACAATAAATGTCCCACCACCTAAGCGCCCGGCCATTTCGCCGGGCGCTTTTTTATCTGGACTATGCGTCCGCGCCGCCTTCTTTCTTGGGCGGCTCGACAATCCGCAGGTGCAGTTCGCGCAGCGACTTGGGTTCTGCCGGGCTCGGTGCGCCCATCAGCAGGTCTTCAGCCTTCTGGTTCATCGGGAACAGCGTGATTTCGCGCAGGTTCTGTGCGCCGCACAGCAGCATCACGATCCGGTCGACACCCGCTGCCATACCGCCATGCGGAGGCGCGCCATACTGAAACGCGCGGTACATGCCGCCAAAATCGCGCTCGACATCGGCCTGGCTCAGACCGACGATCTCAAACGCCTTCACCATCGTTTCGGGCTTGTGGTTACGGATCGATCCCGATGCGAGCTCAAATCCGTTGCACACGAGGTCATACTGGTACGCCTTGATCGTGAGCGGATCCTGCGTCTCCAGCGCTTCCATCCCGCCCTGCGGCATCGAAAACGGGTTGTGGCTGAAGTCGACCTTCTTTTCGTCCTCGTCATATTCGTAGAACGGGAAGTCGATGATCCATGCGAATTCAAACCGGTCGGTATCGATGAGATCCAGCGTTTCGGCGACGCGGGTGCGCGCCGCGCCTGCAAGCTTGGCGGCATCGGCTTCCTTGCCCGCGGCGAAGAACAGGCCGTCATTCTCGCCAAGACCAAGCTCGCCGTAAAGCTCCGCCATGCGGTCCGGACCGTGGTTCTTGGCGATCGGGCCGCCAAACTCACCGCCCTTGCGTGTGACATATCCGAGCCCCGCAAAGCCTTCCTTGCGTGCCCAATCATTCATCTCGTCGAAGAATTTGCGGCTCTTCTCATGCGTATCGGGCGCCGGAATCACACGGACGCGGCCGCCGCCACTCACGATCTTTTCGAACAGGCCAAAGCCCGACTTTTCGAAGTGGCTGGTGACGTCGCTGATGATCAGCGGGTTGCGCAGGTCTGGCTTGTCGCTGCCATATTTGAGCATCGCTTCGGCATAGGGAATGCGCGGGAATTCGCCTGCGGGCGTTACGTGCTTCCCCTCTGCGAAAGTTTCGAAGGTTCCGGCGATCACCGGCTCCATCGTGTCCCACACCTCTTCCTGCGTGACGAAGCTCATTTCGAGGTCAAGCTGGTAGAATTCGCCGGGCAGGCGGTCAGCGCGCGGGTCTTCATCGCGGAAGCACGGCGCGATCTGGAAATAGCGGTCGAAGCCGGAGACCATCAGCAGCTGCTTGTAGATCTGCGGTGCCTGCGGCAGCGCGTAGAACTTGCCCGCATGGATGCGGCTCGGCACGAGGAAGTCGCGCGCGCCTTCTGGGCTGGAGGCGGTAAGGATCGGGGTGGAAAACTCGCTGAAACCGATGGCGTTCATGCGGCTACGAATGTCAGCGACGATCCGCGTGCGCTTCATCAGGTTTGTGTGCAGCGTTTCGCGCCGCAGATCGAGAAAGCGGTATTTGAGGCGGATGTCTTCAGGATATTCCTGCTCGCCCGCGACCGGCATGGGCAGTTCTTCAGCCGCGCTCTGCACGGTGATCGATCGGGCAAACACCTCGATTGCGCCGGTCGGCAAATCCTTGTTTACAGTTTCAGGAGTGCGCGCCTTCACATCGCCATCAATGGTCACAACCGATTCGAGCCTCAGTTTTTCCAGAACCGGCAGCGCGGGCGAATCCTCATCCGCGACGATCTGCGTCATCCCGTAGTGATCGCGCAGGTCGATGAACAAAACCCCGCCATGATCGCGTTTGCGGTGGATCCAGCCCGACAAACGGACGGATTCGCCGACATTTTCAGCGGAAAGCTGTGCGCAAGTATGAGAACGGTAGGCGTGCATCTAAATTCTTGTCCTGTTTGGGTGTAAGGCGCTAAAGGCGCGCCAGCATTTGGGCAGTCGGTAAAACGCCGCCCTGTATGCGCGCGCTAACAGGGCAAGACCTGCACTTTGTCAAGTCGCGCACCTTTCGAGACACACTGGGTCATCGCGGCCCGAGAGCGGCACTCCGCTCAAACCATATAAGAAGATGACATGAAAATACATGACCTGATTACCACTACCGAAGCTCTTGCCGATCTGTGCGAGCGCCTCTCCCAGTCCGAATTTGTCGCTGTGGACACGGAATTCATGCGGGAGAACACCTACTGGCCTGAGCTTTGCCTGGTACAGATTGCCAATACGCAGGAAGCCGCCGCAATCGATCCATTGGCTGAGGGCATCGATCTGACCCCTCTGCTCGACCTGCTGACCGAGAATGACGAAGTCCTGAAGGTGTTTCACGCTGGCGGGCAGGATGTCGAGATTATCGTAAACCTGACCGGCAAGACGCCGACCCCCATTTTCGATACCCAAATCGCAATGATGGCGATCAGCCAGTCCGAACAGATCGGATATGCCAATCTGGTCGACACATGGCTGAATATCCAGATCGACAAAGGCGCACGTTTTACCGATTGGAGTCGCCGCCCGCTCACCGATCGCCAGATCGAATATGCCATTGGCGATGTGACCCACCTTTCCGTGATCTTCCCCAAGATCCTCAAAAAGCTGATCAAGACCGATCGCGGCAACTGGCTGAACGCCGAGATGGATAAACTCGCCGACGTGTCGAATTATGTGATCGAGCCGGAACGCAGCTGGAAACGAATCCGTTCGCCGGGCCGCAATCCGCAGGTGCTGGGCCGTCTCAAAGCGCTCGCCGCATGGCGCGAGGGCGAGGCGCAGCACAAGAACATCCCGCGCGGCCGGATCATGCGCGATGAAACCTTGGCCGATATCGCCAGCCATCCGCCCAAACAGCAAAAGGATCTCGCCAAGGTGCGCGGGCTTTCTGCGGCCTGGAGAGACAATGATATCGGCAAGCGGCTGATGAAAGTCATCGCCGATGCCGAGCCGCTGCCCAAGGAAGAGATGCCCGCGAAAATGAAACGCGGCGCGCCGCTGGGCAAGGAAGGCGCGCTTGTCGCTGACCTGCTCAAACTGCTTCTCAAAATCCGCGCCCGCGAGATCGACGTCGCCGCGCGCCTGCTGACCCGCGCCGACGAGATGGAATCACTTGCCGCCGGTGTGCGCGATCTGCAGGTGCTCGAAGGCTGGCGTTATGACGTATTCGGCAAGGATGCGCTGGAACTGGTCGAGGGCAAGCTGGCCTTTGCAGTCAAAGGCGGCAAACTCGCCATGACCCATATCGATGACATGCAGGCCAGCATGGAAGAAGCGCTGGCGGCGGAATGACGTGAGCACCTACCTCCCCACCATTAAACAGCTGCAATATCTCGTTGCGCTGCACGAGCATGGCCATTTTGGCCGCGCGGCCGATGCGAGTTTCGTGTCGCAATCCACCTTGTCAGCCGGCATTCGCGAGCTGGAATCGCTGCTGGGCGTGACGCTGGTGGAGCGCTCGCGCCGGGTCGTGCGCTTCACGGCGCTGGGCGAGCAGGTTGTGGCGAAGGCGAACAAATTGCTGCGCGAGGCCGAAGAACTGTCAGACCTGGTTCAAGCCGCTGGCAAGCCGCTATCGGGTCAGCTGCGCATGAGTGTGATCCCCACAATCGCACCTTTTATGATCCCGCGCCTGCTGCCAAGGCTCAAGAAAGAGCGTCCGGATCTGCAATTGATGCTGCGCGAGGAGACGTCGCAAGACGCGATGGACTCGCTCCAGCATGGCCGCGTCGATTGTGTTTTGCTCGCCCTGCCCTTTGACACGGGCGAGGCCGATTGGGTGCATATCGCCGACGATGCGCTTTACGTCGCCTTTCCCAAGGATGACCCGCGCGATCCGCCTGCCCAGATTGATCCCGATACGATCGATCAGGGGCGGCTGCTGCTGCTGGAAGATGGGCATTGCCTGCGCGACCATGCGCTGGCGGCCTGCAATCGCAGCGAACTGCGCGCAAGCGCGGCGATGATCGGCACCAGCCTGCACACACTGGTGCAGATGGTTGACCACGATCTGGGCCTTACCATGCTGCCGGAAATGGCGATTGAGGCGGGAATTCTGGCAAACACCGATGTGGTTGCCCGCCCGGTAGACAGCGACAATGCCAAGCGCGAAATCGTGCTGACATGGCGCAAGAATTCTCCGAGAGAGGCGGATTTCAGGTTGCTCGCGGATGAGCTCAGGGCGGGTTAGGCCGTTTCGTGATGAACAATGAGCAGATCGAGAACCGATAGCAAAAAGGGAAATTGCGCTTTCTGTAAAAGCGATAGGAATCTCAAGAATTCTCACTCTATCCCATTGGCAGCTTTTAGACCCCTGCTGAAATCCGGATCTGGAAGCCTTATAGCCATTCCTAATGGGAACGATAATGTACGTCGCATCCAAGACACTGGCGCATATGAAATGCTCTGCTTCCAGTGCGAACGTGAGTTCAACGAAGAATTCGACAGCCAGTTAATTTACGTTTTAAAGTCTTTACGAGAGAAGTGTTCGGCAACCGAAGGATTTGCCGTTGTCAAAGCGAACACAGACATTTTTGCGAAATCAATGGTTTCTGTTGTTTGGCGAATGGCTTACTCAGGTGCTCAAATGTACTCGGATATCAAACTAACGCATCTGCAGTTACAAATGATCAACGATCTGATGTCGAAAGAAGCAGACCAAACTCTACGATTTTGCTCCATCAGCATTGCTCACCTCATTGATAAAAGAACTCCCGAAGCAGGTGGATTTACACGCGAGCACTTTTCCCAATTTATCTTAAACCCTCGTCTGTACAGAGCGAAACGAAAATCAGGGTTCATGATAGAATGGACAATGTTTGGTTTCTTAATCCATTTGATCGTACCGCGCCTAACGAATTCCAATCTCAAGAAGTTTCACGGGCTGAAACGACATGATGAAGTAGTTCGTTCGGTTCCACAATATTTCTTGGATAATCCTTCACTTGAAGCCGCGTTGCTTTCCGGCCTTCAAGCCAACGAAGAAGGCCGCGTTTCACCTTCTATCAAGCAAAGGCGATAACATTCGCTGGTCAGCTTGCGATACGGAAAGGCGAAGGCAAAACACTTTTCCTACATCGGGCGCGCGGGCTACTCTGCAAACACGATGCTCAAACACGCCGCCTTCAATCGTCTCAATCGATCAAAAAGCGGCGCTGTAATCGATTCGATTTTGTCGCCAGGACAGTGTTCCATGTGTTCCAGGCGTGCCTCAGCTGCGACGAACCGAGTGAACCACCACCTCTTCTCAATCCATGTGCTTGAGGCCGACGCGCAGGTAGTCCCATCCGGTGATGCAGGTGAGCACCGCCGCCGCCCACAGCGCCGAAAGGCCGACCACATGGATCCAGCTCTCCTCGAATGTGCGGCACATGTCGCCCACCGACTGGCAAGGCTGCCCATGCACCGCGCCGCCAAGGATCAACGCGCCCAGCGCAAGCAGCTGAAACGTCGTCTTCCACTTGGCAAGCTTCGACACGGGCACAGAGACCTGCAACCCGCCAAGAAACTCGCGCAGGCCGCTCACCGCAATCTCGCGGATAAGGATGATCAGCCCGGCAATTACATGCATGTCACCAACATAGGGGCCCCGCATGTAGCCCTGCGCTGTGAGTATGAGCAGAACCGTGGCGACCATGATCTTGTCCGCAATCGGGTCAAGGAAGATGCCCAGTTTCGAAACCGCCCCCTGTGCGCGGGCCAGATAGCCGTCAAAGAAATCGGTTATCCCGATCAGGGCATAAAGGACAAAGCCGATCGCATAGCCAAATCGCCAATCGGGCCACCACAGAAAGAAGGCCAGCAATGGCAAAGCGAATATGCGCGAAAGCGTCAGGATGTTGGGCAGCGTCAACATATCGATTTCCGCTCTAGCGTTCCTTGATCGATCTCAAAAGTGTGGGCGCGAACTTGTGAACGGACTTGTGAACCCGCATCGGAACCGCCAAGTAAAGGGAACCCGCGGGGTGAGGAGCGAGTTCGACATACTGGTATGACAGCAACCACGCGCCTCATGGCCCGCAAGCGATTCCTCCCGCTGATGGTCACGCAGTTCTTCAATGCGTTCAACGACAATCTGTATCGTTACGCTGCACTCTTCTTTGTCGTCTACACGGTCTATAATGACGAAAGCACTGAAGGCACATTTTCAGGCTTTGCGAGCTTTATCTTCATCCTGCCATTTGTGCTGTTTTCTGCTCTTGCCGGGCAACTCGCCGACACACGCGACAAGGCAGCAATTATCAGGGTTGTGAAGCTATGTGAGATCGGTTGGGTGATGTTGGGGGCGCTGGGTCTCTACATGGCTTGGCAAGGCATAGCTGTGCACACATTTGCTATCCCGCTCCTGCTTTTGGTGACCTTCCTTGCTGCCACGCAGTCAACGTTTCTTGGACCAATCAAATACGCGATCCTGCCGCAACATCTCAAGAAGGAAGAGGTGCTTGCCGGTACCGGCCTGATCGAGGCAGGAACATATATCGCAATTCTCGCAGGCACTATTCTGGCCGGAATCATCCCCGTCGAATGGGCAATTGTCGGCATTATACTAACAGCACTAGTCGGGTATGCTTCAGCCCGTTTCGTACCCGATGCCCCGCCGCAAAGCGACTACGAGATGCATTTTCCTCTGATCGAACCGTTTGCAGCCAACACGAAAAATCGCCTGATGCGGTGGCTTGGCTACCCATTTGTCGCGATTGCGGACCAGTTTGTGATGAGCACGCGGCTCGTCAAGGAGACCACCCGCAATCGAGAAATTTTTCTTTCGATTATCGCAATCAGCTTCTTCTGGACGATTGGTGCGGTCTTGTTTGTCCTGTTCCTGCCACTGGCGAAAAACCAGCTGTTTGCGGCGCAGGATGTTGCAAGCCTGTTCCTTGTGATTTTCTCCCTCGGCATCGCAATCGGATCTGTGTGTATCAACGCGCTGCTGAAGGGCGACGTCTCAGCGAGGTTTTCGACCATCTCGGTCGTGGTAATGGGCGGGTTTGTTCTGGGGTTCTACCTTATCGCCAAGGCATGGCCCGAAAATCCGACAGGTGAGTTGCTAACCTGGACAGACTGGATCTTCGAACCGCTAGCGGTCCCACTTTCTCTGATGCTGTTCGGCATAACCACCGCAGGAGGCATGTTCGTTGTGCCCCTCTATGCTTTTCTCACCACACGCTGCGCAGATGATGCCGCCAGCCGCACAATTGCGGCAAACAACATTCTCAACTCGCTGGGGATGGTGATCGGTTCGGCAGTTGCGATGGGGTTAAGCGCCATCGGCATCCCAGTGGTCGATCAGCTGATGCTCGTCGCCGCGATGACTATCATTTCCGCCTGGCTCGGGCGCCAGCTTTATAACGCGGAGCGCGAAGCATCCGCTGGCGGAGCACCGGGCTTTTCCTAAAAGATAAAGGCGAAAACCGCTGCCGTGACCGCGACATAGGTTGTCGCGAACCCGCGGACATCCTCTGCAGTCAGCCGCCAGAGCGACTCCGCCGGAATGCTAAACAGGTCGGCTTTCACATGCGGCGGGAGGCTCGCACGGAACGGGTGGCGACAAGTTTCATCGGTCAAAACCAGGCTGCGACGCATATCTTCTCTCGTTTTTTGTTTCTCACAACGTTTTACGAGATTTTAACTTTTTCTTAACCCCTTCGATCCGGCGCGTTTTGCCCTGTTTCGCAGCGGGACAGAACTGGGCGCTTGCTAACCATATAAGCGAATCCGAACCTCGCATTGCCTCCGTGCACGCGCGCGTCTAAGCGCGGCTGAAAGGGTACTGAAGGGAGCTGAACGTCGTGGCAACGAGCATAAAGACCGCTGCACAACTGCTTGTCGAGTGTTTGGCCGAGCAGGGCACTGACCGCATCTTCTCAGTCCCGGGCGAGAGCTTTCTCGCGGTGCTTGATGCGCTGCACGACACAACCGATATTGAGACGATCATTTGCCGTCAGGAAGGCGGCGCTGCGTTTATGGCCTGCGCAGAGGGAGCGATGAACGCAGCGGGCTCTGGCCGTCCAGGCATAGCGTTTGTCACGCGTGGTCCCGGCGCAACCAATGCCAGCATCGGTGTGCATGTAGCCCATCAGGATTCTCAGCCCATGATTCTGTTCGTTGGCGATGTCGCGCGCGGCATGCGCGACCGTGAGGGCTTTCAAGAAGTCGATTTTCAGGCGTTTTTCGGGCCAATCAGCAAATGGGCAACCCGCATAGATGATGCAGCGCGCATTCCCGAATACATCGCGCGGGCCTATGCGACCGCGATCAGCGGACGCCCCGGACCGGTGGTGATCGCCCTTCCCGAAGATATGCTGTGCGACGAAGTGGATGCGAAACTCGCACCGCGCCCCTTAGTCGCCAAACCTGCTCAGGCGGTTTGCCCTGATGCCATGCAGGCCCTGTTCGGCCTGATCAGCGATGCGGCGAGCCCGGTTGCAATCGTTGGCGGCGCAGGCTGGAATGCCAAGACCCGCGACCATTTCCAGCAATTTGCAGAAAGCATCGGCCTGCCGGTCGCGACAGCGTTCCGCCGTCAGGATGCAATCGCGCCTTCCTCGCCGGTCTATGCAGGCAGCCTTGGCTATGGGCCTAACCCGAAACTGCTCCAGCGCGTGAAAGACGCAGATCTCATCATCGCAGTGGGCGCGCGCCTGGGCGAGGCGACGACTGAAGGCTACGAAGTTCCAACTCTCGAACATCCAGGGCAACTGCTGGTCCATGTGCATCCCGACCCGGAAGAATTGGGGCGGGTTTACCGAACCGATCTGGCCCTTTGCTGTGCAATGGACGAATTCGCCGAGGCCGCTGCGCTGTGGGAAGACCATTCAATCATTCCCTTCGACGCCGGAGCTCAAGCGCACCGCGAATGGGAGGAGTGGGCCACCGCCCCAACCGGAGGAGAGCGCCCGGCGCTCGACATGGCCGCCTGCGTCGCCGCGATGCGCGCCGCCCTGCCCGAAGACAGCATTATCTGTAACGGAGCGGGCAATTTTGCTGGCTGGTGGCACCGTTACTGGCGCTATTCCGGGTATCCCGGTCAACTGGCGCCGACCGCAGGTGCCATGGGATATGGTATCCCCGCATCCGTCGCTGCATCGCTTCATTTCAAAGACAAGAGCGTTGTCGCGGTCGCTGGAGACGGGGATTTCCTGATGAATGGTCAGGAACTTGCCACCGCCGCGCAATACGGGACCAACCTGCTCGTATGTGTCATCGACAACGGCGCTTACGGCACAATCCGCATGCATCAGGAGCGCGAATATCCGGGCCGTGTCTCCGGCACCCAGCTATCCAACCCCGATTTTGCGAAATTTGGCGAAGCCTTCGGCGCATGGAGCGCAACTGCGACGACCACAGAAGAATTCGTCAGCGCATTGGACATGGCGAAGGACATGAAAGGTATCCGCCTGATCCACATGAAAATCGATGTCGAACAGCTCGCCGCGAGCGGCGCGACGGTCAGTGGTCTACGAGCAAAGGGCTAACCTTCCGCCATCTCGCAGATGATCTTCCATTCGTCCGGCTTAATGCTGGCAACGGAAAGACGCGACAAACGCACCAGTTCGCAATCGGCTAGCTTAGGCTCTGACTTGATTTGCTTCAACGTAACCGGCCTGGCCAATTCTTGCTTTGGCTTGACCTTCACCGCAGCCCACTTGCCGGTTTCATCTGTCGGGTCGAGAATGTCGGCCACGCTCACTTCGGCGATACCCACAATTTCAAGTCCCTCGCGCGAATGGTAGAAAAAGCAGAGGTCGCCAACCTCCATCGCTTTGAGATTTTTCTTGGCGAGATGATTGCGCACACCATCCCATGTGCCCTCTTTTTGGGCCACCAGATCGTTCCAGCTGTATTCAAAGGGTTCTGACTTTATGAGCCAATAGCTTGGGCGGGACATGAGTTATCTCTCCATCAGGATACCAATGCTGCCCGCAATACTGTTCGAAAAGCCCCTGATCCAGTGCCGACTATTCTTATGTCAGCCAAGTTAACCCGATTTTTATAGGCTGACAGCATACGTAGGCGCGGAATCGCAATTTCTTAAGTGGCGCACCTACGCTCCGGGGAGAGTAAGGTGCCGCAAGGGGCCGGGAAATCAGGGTGAAAGACGAAGAGAGCAAGAAAAGCTTCGGCACCGCTGAGAGGGACCTGGTTGCACTCGGTATTGCCACAGCCGCGATCATCATGTTCGTTGGAACCGGCGGCACTGTGTTGCCCAGCATCGCAAATGCATTGCTGAGCAATGGCAAGGGTCCCGATCCGCTTTTGACGAATGCTCTGCTGCTCAACATCGCGCTGATCATTTTCGGGTGGCGCCGTTACCGGCAGCTCACCCATGAAATCAGCGAGCGCAAACGGGCGGAAGCCTACGCGCGAGAGCTTGCAGAGATTGATCCGCTGACCGGCACGCTCAACAGGCGCAGCATGACCGCGGCTACGGATGCCTTGCGTGCCCGCACAAACGCGCAGGGGCAGGCCGTCGCCTATGCGATGATTGATCTCGATAATTTCAAGCAAATCAATGATATGCATGGCCACTCGATTGGTGACAAAGTTCTTGTCGCGCTGTCCGAACGCATTCTCAACGAACTGCCGAAAGACGCCGTTCTCGCCCGGCTTGGGGGTGACGAATTTGCATTCGTAATCGGGTATGATCCAGCCTTACGCAGCCGAATCGATGAACTGGTGATCCGCCTGTTTGACAGGGTTATTCTGCCATTCCGGTTGGGCAGTCTGGTGATCGACGCGACAATGTCGATCGGGATAGCGACCGATTGCGATGAAACCGGTATCAATCCCCACGTGACCGATGCCGCCGAGCTCATGCACCGCGCTGATATTGCAATGTATCACGCGAAGAAGCAGGGCAAGAACCGCTATTTCTGGTTCGAGCCCGCGATGGAAAACGAGCTGCGGTTCCGTAACGAACTCGAGACCAGCATCCGCGCTGGCCTTAGTGACGGAGAATTTGTCCCCTATTACGAACAACAGGTGGACCTGCAATCGAACGAGCTTGTCGGTTTTGAGATGCTTGCGCGCTGGGATTCACCTCGGCTCGGTCTTGTCAGCCCTGAAATCTTCATTCCGATCGCCGAGGAGATGGGCCTGATTTCCGAAATGTCGGAAAGTCTGATGGAGCAGGCATTTGCGGACGCGCTGCTGTGGGATGAGAACCTTACTCTGTCGGTCAATATCTCCCCGGTTCAGCTGCGCGATCCGTGGTTCGCCCAAAAGCTTTTGAAGCAATTGATCAGCAGCAATTTCCCTGCACATCGGCTCGAAATCGAAGTCACCGAAAGCTGCCTGCACGACAATATCGGCATGGTCAGGTCCATGATCACCAGCCTCCAGAACCAGGGCGTAAAGATCAGCCTTGATGATTTTGGCACCGGCTATTCCAGTCTGGAGCAGCTTCGCTCGCTCCCGTTTGACCGGCTCAAGATCGACCGGACTTTCGTCCGCGAACTTCAGGAATCCGAAGGCAACAGCACGATCGTCAATGCCATCGTTTCGCTGGGGCGCGGCCTCGATCTGCCAATCACGGCAGAGGGCATCGAGAGCGAGGAAATCCTGGCAACACTGAAAAAAATGGGGCAGCTGAAAGGTCAGGGTTATTTCTACGGCAAGCCGGAAAGCTCTGAGCAGGTATTTGCGCGCCTCGCAAAAATGAGCAAACTGGTTGTCAAAAATGACACCGCTGACAGCAACGTGCTCGATCTGGCGGAGTTTGAGGCTATCGAACCGGCTGAGCCAAAGCAGTCAGCCAGCCTGTAAGGTGCCAGCACACTAGCTAACACTGGACGCCGGGCAAACGCGTGCATAGATGCGGCGTCACTATGCGCGTTCCTTTCATCAAGATGCACGGCCTCGGCAACGACTTTGTGGTGCTGGACGCGCGCGCCGTGGATATTCCGCAGATTTCAAAAGGTATCGCAGCGCGTATCGCGGACCGGCGAGAGGGGATAGGGTGTGATCAGGTAATCATTCTTGAACCGAGTGACAATGCAGATTTCAGGATGCGCATCTTCAACGCAGACGGCAGCGAAGTGGAAGCATGCGGCAATGCAAGCCGGGCCGTTGCCTTGCTTCACGGATCTCCCGCAAAGGTTGAAACGGCAGGCGGCGACATAGCTCTAGAACCCGCAAATGGCGGTGCCACAGTCGATATGGGGAAGCCGAATTTCGATTGGGACGCAATCCCCCTCGCCTATGCGATGGACACGGCGGCTATGCCGGTTGGATGGGATGATCTCGAACATCCGATGGCGGTCAACGTCGGGAATCCTCATGTCGTCTTTTTCGTCGAGAACGCGGACGCTGTCGAACTCGGCCGAATTGGCCCAAATATTGAAACCGATCCGCTATTTCCGGAACGCATCAATGTGAACGTAGCAAGCCTTGCTAGTCCCGATCATCTGAAACTGCATGTCTGGGAACGCGGCGCCGGATTGACCCGGGCATGTGGCACAGGAGCCTGCGCGGCGGCGGTGGCCGCTATTCGCAGGGGATTGGTGCAAAGCCCCGTTACCGTAACACTGCCCGGCGGCGATTTGACCATCGCCTGGGATCAGGGCGGCTCGATCCGGATGACCGGCCCTGCGACCGAGGCATTTCGCGGCGAATTCGATTGGAACGACTATTCGTGACCAATCCCAAAGTCATATCGCTGGGCTGCCGCCTGAATATCGCCGAAAGCGAACGGATGCGCGCGATGCTTTCCGATGCCGGGGACATCGTGGTGGTCAATTCATGCGCCGTCACCTCCGAGGCGGTGCGTCAGACACGTCAGACCATTCGCAAGGCCCGCCGCGCGCGTCCCGATGCCCGCCTGATCGTAACGGGCTGCGCCGCTGATATAGAACGCGGGCAATTGGCGGATATGCCCGAGGTTGACGGGCTGATCGCAAACGCAAGCAAGCTTGATCCGCGTGCCTGGAATATTCCCGTCGATGCGCCCCCGATCGCTCCCACCAAGACACGCGCGTTCATCGCTGTTCAGAATGGCTGCGATCATGACTGCACGTTCTGCGTAATCCCGCAAGGGCGGGGAAAAAGCCGTTCACTCGCTATCTCGGAAGTCCTGAGCGAGATTGAACAGCACCTCGATCTTGGCGCTAAAGAAGCCGTGCTGACCGGTGTTGATCTGACATCATGGGGGCACGATCTGCCGGGTGCGCCGAAACTGGGCGCGCTGGCGGAAGCTATTCTTGATGCCTTTCCCGCGCTTGGCCGTTTGCGTTTGTCTTCACTCGACGGGATAGAGATCGATGATCAGCTGTTCGAACTCATCGCGAGCGAGCAGCGTGTTATGCCGCACCTCCACCTGTCACTGCAGCACGGCGCGGATCTGATCTTGAAGCGGATGAAGCGCCGCCACCTTCGCAAGGACGCGGTAGACCTGGTTCTGGCGCTGAAAGAAAGGCGACCGGAAATCGCGGTTGGGGCCGACCTGATGGCCGGATTTCCGACAGAGAGCGATGCGCATCATGCCGACAATCTTTCAATCATCCGCGAACTGGCCATTGTGCATGGTCATATCTTTCCCTTCTCGCCCCGGCCCGGCACTCCGGCAGCACGAATGCCGCAGCTTGACCGTACAGTCATAAAGGCGCGCGCGGCTGAACTGCGCGCGGCAGTCGCCAGTATCCGCGCCGAATGGCTCGCCAGCCTTGTGGGAGAAACCCTGCCAGTCCTCGCCGAACGCGATGGCACAGGCTATGCGCCCAATTACGCTCGCGTCGATCTGCCCAGCGGGACGAGAGCGGGCACAATCGCAGACGTAACAGTGCGCAACATTCAGGAAGGCATGGCTGTATGAGCGAGACGAGCTGGAGCGAAAAGCTCCTTGGCGGCTTCCGCAAAACATCCGATCGCCTGTCCGAGAACCTCACCGGATTGGCCGGGGGCGGCAAGCTTGACGATGCGACACTGGATGATCTGGAAGATGCGCTGATCATGTCTGATCTGGGCCCGTCAGCAGCAGCGCGCATCAGGGCCAAACTATCCGAAAAGCAATTCGGCGCCCAGATCACACAACAAGAGCTGAAGCTGGCGGTCGCAGACGAAATTGCAGAGATCCTGCGTCCGGTCGCAAGGCCGCTTGAGGTCACGGCCTTTCCGCGTCCGCAGGTAATCCTCGTCATCGGGGTCAATGGATCGGGCAAGACGACCACGATTGCCAAACTCGCCCACCTCTTCACAGAGGACGATTATGGCGTTCTGCTGGCTGCGGGCGACACCTTCAGAGCGGCGGCCATCGGCCAGCTCGCCACATGGGCAGAACGTGCCGGTGTGGACATTGTGCGCGGCCCAGAGGGCGGCGACCCTGCGTCGATCGTGTTCGACGCGGTCAAGCAGGCGACCGATACCGGAATTGATGCGCTGGTCGTGGACACCGCAGGACGGCTTCAGAACAAGCGCGAGCTTATGGACGAACTGGAGAAAATCCGCCGCGTTCTGGGCCGGTTAAATCCAGAGGCTCCGCATGATGTGGTGCTCGTTCTGGATGCGACAAACGGGCAGAACGCATTGTCGCAGATCGACGTTTTCAAGGAAGTGGCAGGCGTCACCGGTCTGATCATGACGAAGCTGGACGGAACGGCGCGCGGCGGCGTGCTGGTCGCCGCTGCCGAACAGTATGGTCTGCCGATCCATGCCATTGGTGTAGGCGAAAAAATGGAAGATTTGCGCCCGTTCGATCCTGACCTGGTTGCGCGCGTAATCGCTGGAGTTGCCTGATGACCGAGGAAAACACCGCCGCGGACCTAGCCGCGAAACCCAAAACGGGCTGGATAAACATGCTGGTCGACTATGGCCCGCTGATCATCTTTCTCGGCGTCTTTAAACTCTATCCCGTACCGGCGGATACGCAATTCGGCGATATCGCCCCTGTCATCTATGGGACCATCGCTTTCATGGTCGCCGCTGTCATCGCTCTCGCTTTCAGCAAGCTCAAGCTGGGGCATGTTTCGCCAATGCTGATGCTTTCCACCGTTCTCATAGTCGGTTTTGGCGCCTTGACGATCTGGTTGCAGGACGAACGTTTTATCCAGCTCAAGCCTACTGTGATTTACGCCATGTTCGGCTTGCTGCTGGTCGGCGGATGGCTGCGGGGCAAGGCGCTGTTGCAGATACTTCTCGAAGCCGCATTTGAGGGCGTCGACGCTCAAGGCTGGCTTAAGCTTTCGCGCAATTGGGGCCTGTTCTTCCTGGCGCTTGCCGCGCTGAACGAAGTGCTGGTGCGGGTGATGAGTTTCGAAGGCTGGCTATGGGCCAAGTTCTGGGTGTTCATGCCGCTTAGCCTGGTCTTCATTATGACCCAGATGCCTATGCTCTTGCGGCACGGTCTTGACCTGGGCCAGGATGACGCTGGCCCGAAAGAGTAGCGGCGGCAGTTACCCAAACACGCGGCGGAAGAAACCGGGCTTTTTCATCGTGCCGAGTTCACCATCCGAAATCTTTACCAGATAGTTTGCCAGTACCTTGGCCTGCTGCTTTGTGAGCATCACGCGGGTAATATCCGGACTGTGCTCTTTCGCATCCTTCAGCGTTTGTACTGTCTCGATGCGCAGCAGGAGCCGTCCATCGCCGTGGTCGTGATGAGCCCAGCCTACCAATGCACCGTGATTTTCCACTGCGAACGCCTCCTTAGCCGTAGTTAGCTAACGCGCTTTACAGGGTGGAGGCAATATCGAGCGCGCTAGATTTCCACCTGACTGCCAAGCTCGACCACGCGATTGGTGGGCAATTTGAAGAAATCCATCGCGCTCGCAGAGTTTCTGAGCAACCAGGCGAATATCTTTTCGCGCCAGATAGGCATTCCGGGTTTGTCACTCGCCAGCAATGTCTGACGGGACAGGAAGAAGCTGGTGTGCATCATATCGAATTCACCGCCGCACCGTTCCATATGCTTGAGCCCGTCAGGCACGCTCGTTTCTTCCATAAATCCATAATGGAGCACAGCGCGGTAGAACCCATCGCCCATATCGGTGAACTCGCACCTATTATCGGGATCGACATAGGGTACGTCCTGGATATCGACCGTCAGGATCACGACGCGTTCATGCAGAACCTTATTGTGTTTGATGTTGTGAAGCAGAGCAGACGGAACCCCCGCCGTGCTGGAAGCCATAAAGATCGCAGTCCCTGGCACGCGCAAGGCAGAATTCTTGGCCGATTTCGCGAAGATTTCCATCGGCAGCGCATGCTCGCTCATCCGTTCGCGCATGAGCTTGCGCCCGCGAGCCCATGTCGTGAGCAGCAGGAAGGCGACGAAACCCACCATCAGCGGGAACCATCCGCCGTCCGGTACCTTGGTGAGGTTCGCTGCAAAATACGCGCCGTCCACGATCAGGAATACAAGGACGACAGGCGCCGCATACCACCACTTCCACTTCCAGACGCCAACGAACAGCACCGCCATCAGCAATGTGTCGATTGTAACCGCACCCGTCACCGCAATCCCGTACGCACTGGCGAGGTTGGACGAGTTCTGGAATGTCAGCACCAGAATGATCACCGCAACCATCAGCGCCCAGTTGATAAACGGAATGTAGATCTGTCCGCCCTCGGTCTCGGATGTGTGCAGCACATTGAGGCGCGGGATATAGCCCATCTGGATTGCCTGATGCGTGATCGAGAACGCACCCGAGATCACAGCCTGGCTCGCAATGAACGTGGCAACTGTCGCCAACAACACCAATGGCAAGCGCCAGTCTTCATTGGCAAGGAAGAAGAACGGGCTCTGGATAGCTTGCGCTGCCTGCTCCGGCGGCAGGCCGATAATCATCGCACCCTGCCCAAAATAATTCAGCAGCAGGCATGGCATTACAAAGCCGAACCAGCTCAGCCGCATCGGGCCGCGGCCAAAGTGCCCCATATCCGAATAGAGCGCTTCCGAGCCGGTAACCGCAAGCACGACCGAACCGAGTGCAAGAAAAGCGAGCCAGCCATCGAGAATGAAGAAGTTGACCGCATGATACGGGTTGAGCGCCCACAAAATCTCAGGCGTACCAATGATCTGCCAAAGACCCATGCCTGCGATAACGGTGAAATACACAATCATCACCGGCGCAAAAAGCGCGCCAACCTTTGCCGTCCCGCGCTTTTGCAGCATAAACAGGAATATCAGCAGGAACAGCGCGATAGGGATAACAAAGCGCTCCAGCCCCTCATCAACCACCGTCAGACCCTCAACAGCGGACAGGACCGAAATCGCGGGCGTGATCATGCTGTCCCCGTAAAACAGCGATGTCGCAAATACGCCGAGGAGAACCGCAACCCAGCCATATTTCGATTTTGAAATACTTCGGCTGATGAGCGCGACGAGAGCGAGCGAGCCGCCCTGCCCTTTATTATCCGCCCGCATGAGGATGGTGACATACTGAATCGCAACGACGAGCGTCATCGACCAGAAAATGAGACTGATAACGCCCAACACATGCGCTTTATCGAGCGCCAGTGGATTCGGCCCGACAAAGGTTTCGCGGAAAGCGTAAAGCGGGCTGGTGCCGATATCGCCAAACACGATACCGATAGCGCCGACGGCCAGCGCAGCTTTTGTGCCGCTATGCCCCTTGCCCCCTGTGGGAGCATGATGCGCTGGTGGTGCTGCTGTATCGCTCATACTAACTGGATTTCCCGATTGCGGTACTGCCCTAAGCCGGCGGCCACGTTCCGCAGGCGATGAAATCAAAGCGGCGTCCCGCAAGGTGGCGCGCCCTAGCACCGCCATTTCGCTCCTGCAACATCGAGGGCGGGGGGGAGTGTGACACTATTGCAGCATCGGTGCGTTGGCGATCATTTCATCAAGACGGGCAATGCGCGCCTCAAGGTCATCACGCCACGGTGCATCTTCGGGTGAGCGGGCCAGCAGGCTCATCCACACATTGCGCGCCTGACGCACCTCTCCAGTCTGTAAAAAACTGAATCCAAGGAAGAAATCCGCCGCCGGATTGGCAGGGTCAATCGCCCGAGCCTTGGCATAGGCGTGCGCCGCCGCTGGCGTTACGAACCCATCTGCATGGCCTGTCAGCGCCATTGCCAATGCCAGCCACCCTTCGAGATGATCGGGATTATCGATCAACCCTTTTCGAAGCAGGCCGGCCGCATCATCAAACCGGCCGCGCCTCGCAAAAGCGTCTGACGTGACCAGGTAATTCGGTTTGGCCTGTCCCTCATCGAAGAGCGCCTGCCGCGCCATCACCATATCCTCACCGGAACGGGGAACCTGCAATTGTTCGGCCTTGGGACTTCCGGGCTGTTCGGGTGACCCCTGCCAGGCATAGCCTGCAAGCCCGAACAGCAGAACGGATCCAAACAGCGTGTATCCCTCTCGCGGCAACTTCAGCAGAAGTGCTGCGAGCGCGAACGATGCCATGGCCAGAGCCAGCACTGCGAGCCAGCCGCCCATTATGCGCGCTCTTCTTGCCGCCGTTTGCCGAGCCTGCGCAGCAGGATCAGCGCCGCGATCAAAACCAGCAATGCCGGTATCGCGAATAGTGGCCAGGTGGAGGCGCTAACCTCGGGTTGGTAACTCACATAGTTCCCGTAACGCTCGATCAGCCATGCACGGATTGCGTCAGGCTCCTCTCCTGCGAGAATACGGCTGCGGACTTGATGGCGCATATCTCCTGCCATGGGCGCGTCGCTGTCATTGATGCTTTGCGACTGGCATTTGAGACAACGCAAAGTGTCCATCAGGTCAGATGCCTTTGCCTCCAGATCAGGATCGTCGAGCTGCTTGTAGGCATAGGGCGCAGGCGGCAGTGTGTCCTGCGCCGCCGATGGCATCGCAATGGCCGCGAACAGGAAAATGAGAAACGCGCGGATCACTTCACGTCCTCCAGTATTTCAAGAATCTCGGGAACGTCGTCTGCGCGTATGTCGCCGATATGCTGATAACGAATCTTCCCTTCGCCATCGATCACGAAAGTTTCGGGTACGCCGGCCGCCCCGATTTCAATCTGCAGCTCCGAAATGTCATCCGCACCGATGCGCGTATAGGGATTTCCATATCGGCTGAGAAAATCTGCGACATCCTCGGGCCTGTCGCGAATGGCGATGCCAATGATCTCGACACCCTCCTCCTTCAACCTTTCAAGCTGCGGAGCCTCAGCAATGCAAGGAAGGCACCAGCTCGCCCAGATGTTCAGCAGTTTGGGTTCTCCGCCTATAAAATTGGCTTGTGACGCACCCGGAAGACCATCGACCGCTGGCGGCAGGCTGAATTCCGGAAGCGGCTTATCCACCATACCGGACGGTACGGTCTCGAACCGGCCATTGGCGAGCATGTAAGCGGCCAATCCTGCGAAAAACAGGAACAGGGCAAGCGGAATGAAGAAAACGGGGCGCATTATTCGGCAGGCTCCACTTGGACTTTGCCAGTGATTTTCGCCTGATCCTCGCGCCGCTGATTGCCTTTTCGAACCGCACTTCGGCGCTTTAGATCAAGCCGGACGCGTCCGACAATTGATAGCACACCGCCCAGCGAAATGAGCAGGCCGCCGTACCAGATGAAGGTCACAAACGGTTTCCACCAGACGCGCAGCTGCCAACGGCCATCTTCGGTCTGTTCGCCAATGACAGCGTAAAGCTGGCCGTCCCAGCGTGTGATCAGCGCGCTCTCGCTTGTGGCTTGTGCGGGCGCCCAGAAATCGCGCGCCTGAGGAGTGAGTACGATCGGATCTTCATTCCCGCGTGCGGCGAGGACACGGGCTTCAATCGCCGTCCAGTTGGGCCCGGCAATGGGTTCAACCCCTTCAAGCGTCAGGGTCCAATCACCGAGCTGCTCTGTGCTGCCGGGTGATACAGCGGCGAGCCGTTCCTGCGTAAAGGCGCTTTCGCTCGCCATGCCGAATAGCGCCACAGCCACACCGAAATGCGCCATGACCATGCCCCACACCGCCGTCGGAACGCGTGACAGCTTGCGACCTCGCAGCGGCAGGAATGCGGCTACGCCAAGCGCGATTGCCAATGCCAGACCAAGCAATGGCAGGATCGCGTAGTCCCCCAGGATCGCGACGAGCGAAACAACGGCAATCGCAATCGCGGCTAGGAGGCATAGCTCAAACTGAATGCGTTTAGGCTTGTCATCCTTCCACCGGAGTAATGGCCCGATCGCCATGACGATAAACATCGGTATCGCAAAGATTGCGCCGGCGGGATTGAAATATGGCGGTCCAACTGAGACACGCACATCGAACGCTTCGGTCAGCAGCGGATAAAGCGTGCCCAACAGCACAATGGCCAATATCGCGCTAAGCATCACATTGTTGAAAACCAGCGCACCTTCGCGGCTGGTGAAGGTGAAGCGCTTTCCCTCAGCGATGGATCCGGCGCGCACGGCAAAGATCGCCAGACTGCCGCCAATATACAGCGCAAGCAGCACCAGGATAAACGTCCCGCGTTCGGGATCGACGGCGAAGGCATGCACGCTTGTCAGCACCCCTGAGCGCACCAGGAAAGTACCGAGCATGGACATCGAGAATGCAAGCACACCCAGCATGATGGTCCATGTGCGCAAGGCATCGCGGGCGGCCAGTACGCTTACGGAATGAAGCAATGCAGTAGCCGCGAGCCATGGCATCAATGATGCGTTTTCCACCGGGTCCCAGAACCACCAGCCGCCCCAACCGAGCTCGTAATACGCCCAATAGGAGCCAGCTGTAATGCCGAGCGTCAGGAACACCCATGCAAACAGCACCCATGGCCGCATCACCTTTGCGAAATCGGGATTGACCTGCCGGGTGATAAGCGCCCCCATAGCGAGGCTGAACGCGACAGAAAGACCGACATAGCCGACATAAAGCGTGGGAGGATGAACTGCGAGGCCGATATCCTGCAGCAACGGATTAAGCCCGGTGCCCTCCGCCGCAGGAACAGGCAGACGCTCAAACGGGTTCGAGCTGAGAAGCAGAAATGCGTAGAAGCCAAGCGCCACGAAACCCTGCACGGCGAGCGTCGCAGACATGGTCTTTTCCGGCAGTCGCTTTTCCATTCCGGCCAACAATCCGCCAGAGAGCGCCAGCACACCCACCCAGAGCAGCATAGACCCTTCGTGGTTTCCCCATGTTCCGGTCAGCTTGTAGATGAAGGGTTTCATCGAGTGCGAATTGGTCGCGACCAGTTTGATCGAAAGATCCGTAACGGCGAACGCGTAAAGCAGCAGGAAAAATGACAGCACCGCGAGAAATGCCTGCACAACTGCTGCAGGACGGGCGTACACCGCGAACCGGGCGGAATGCGCGTCGCCCCGCAGGCCGAGGACACCCGCAGCAATTTGCAGGAAAGCCAGAGCAGTGGCGAGCCAAAGAGCGGCAAGGCCGAGTTCAGCGATCATCTCGTCCTATTCCGTTCCCGCCACGGTTTCGGCGTAGTCCTGGCTCTGGTGCCCTTCGAGCCCCTCGAGCTCTCGCGGCACATAATTCTCGTCGTGCTTGGCCAGCAAATTGGTCGCCTCGAATACCCCATCGGCACCCAGGCTGCCCTCTGCCACGACACCTGATTCCTCGACAAACAGGTCGGGAAGAATGCCGCTGTAACGCACGGGTATCACATCCGCTGTGTTGCCTGTGACGCGAAAGTTGACGGTGATCCCGTCAGCCATGGTTTCGATTGAACCGGCCTGCACCATACCGCCCAATCGCACAGCCTGACCCACTTCCGGCGGTTCCGCCGCCATTTGTTCGGGCAGATAGAAATAGTTAGCCTGACTGCGCAGCGCCCAAGTAGCGATCAGCCCTGCCGCGATAATCGCGATCAGGGCCAAGACGACCAGAGTCAGCCTTTGATGTTTCGCTTTCACTGTCATTTTCCTCGGCGCTTTAATTCGTCCCGGCGTTTTTCGGCATTGCGCATTGTCTGCCAGCTCCACGCAATCAGCATAGCCAGTGCACCCAGGCCGATTGCATATGCGGCAATCACAAAGTCCCAATGGTCGAGCGCCTCGCGCATTACGCTGTCTCCATCGCGGCTTGCGCAGTGGCGGGCATTTCGTCATCCAGCGCGCGGCGGCGCAACCGGGCCTCCACCTGCTGTTCCGCGATCAGGGCACGCATCCGCATCAGCACAATGCCGCCAAACAACAGCGAAAAACCGATTACTGCTGCCAGAAGAGGCCATAGGTAGCTGGCATCGATTGACGATCCCCCAGCGGTAATGCTGGGCGGTTGGTGAAGCGAATTCCACCACACGACACTGCGATTGATGATCGGTATGTTTATTGCACCGACGAGACCGAAAATCGCAGCAATTTTCGCTGATCCGCCTTCGCGCGCGGTGGCCTGAGCCAGTGCGATGTATCCAGCATAAAGGAACAGCAAAACCAGCATTGAAGTCAGTCTTCCGTCCCACACCCACCAGGTGCCCCATGTCGGGCGTCCCCAGATCGACCCTGTGGCAAGGCAGATGGCAGTGAATACCATTCCGGGCAATGCAATTGCGCGCGCGGCAATGCTTGCCAGAGGATGCTTCCAGATGAGCAGGACCGCCGAAGAGAGGGCGATACCTGTCCAACCGCCCATACCCAGCCAGGCGCTTGGCACATGGATAAACAGGATACGCACACTTTCACCCATCAAGCGATCCGGCGCGACTGAAGTCATACCGTATGCAATCGCGCCCAGCGCCACGACCAGTCCGCTCCAGAAGACAAGCGGAGTCAGCCATGCCGCGAGCGACAGAAAGCGTTTGGGATTGGCATAAATGTGCATTCAGGGATCCCCAAAGGACGTTGTAGTCCCCTCATCGCGCCCCGCAAGACCGCAAATTGCGCAACGCCCGCTTTACCGCGCGCAATCGACACATTGCTATGCGCGGCCGATCAGTTCCTGCGCCATCCTGTCAGCAACCACATCTGGAGAAACCTTGCTGGAATCGCTCTGCGCCCAGATCTGTTCAAGACGATCGGGGATCGTCGCAATGCGGGCATGAACATCTTCGACACTTGCGCCTGTTCCGTCACGGCGGGCCAGATATTCCATGGCGACAGAGATAATTCCCCCCGCATTGATAACATAGTCAGGCGCGAACAAAATACCGCTGTCAAACAGAGGTTTGCCGTGATGGGCGCGGGCAAGCTGATTGTTGGCTCCCCCTGCGACAATCGCGCAATCAAGCGCGGCGATGCTCTGCTCGTCAAGGATGGCACCCAATGCATTCGGGCTGAGAACATCGCACGGCGTACTCAGAATTTCGTCAGCCGGCACCGTCCGTCCGCCCAGTTCGCGCGCAAGCGCGGCGGCGCGATCCGCATGGATATCAGCCAGCGTCAACTTGGCCCCGTCTGCGGCGAGGAGTTTCGCCACTCCGCCGCCGACGCTGCCGGTGCCCTGGACCGCGACATGGACCCCGGCAACCGAATCCTTGCCAAGCTTGTGGCGCACCGCAGCTTTGATGCCGAGGTAGATACCCATTGCGGTGAACGGGCCGGGATCGCCGCCAGCAGCGTTGTCACCCGACACAGGCAACCCCGAGACGTGCGCTGTCCGCTTTGAAACGGCGACCATATCCGCCTCGCTGATCCCGACATCCTCGGCGGTAACGTAGCGCCCGCCCAGCCCCTCTACCGCATCGCCAAACGCGGCAAGCAATTCAGGTGTCTTGGTGCGGGTTTCGTCTGCCAAAATGACTGCCTTCCCGCCGCCCATAGGCAGACCGGCCATAGCATTCTTGTAGCTCATGCCGCGTGAAAGGCGCAGCGCATCGCGCAGGCCATCTTTCGGATCGGGATAATGCCAGAACCGCGTACCGCCCGCGCCGGGGCCGAGATGAGTCGAATGAACCGCAATAATCGCCGTCAGGCCGCTGTTTCGGTCCCGCACGATATGCACCATTTCGTGATCGTCGAAATCAGGTTCGGTCCAGAAAGCGGTCATACGATATTGCCCCAAATTCAGCGCAAGAATGCGCGTGGACCGCGGGAGCAATCATGCATTTTGGAAAGGAGTTGATGGGGCGATCGAGGGGTCTCGAACCCCCGACCTCCGGTACCACAAACCGGCGCTCTAACCAACTGAGCTACGATCGCCACAACTCCACCCCGACACAGCATCAGTCTTTGCCAAGCCCGCGTGAACGGGGCGGTTTAATCCCGCTGCGCTGGCGGTCAAGGCCATGCGTGGCGGGCGCGAGCCTGTTGCACAAAGCGCGCGCCAAGTGAAGCGAAAACTGCGTGGGAAATTGAAACACGCAAGAATCTTTCCTGGCTTGGCGAGCCTCATTGGTGCCGCTACCCCAGACCCATGCTGGCACCGGGCGAATCTTCAGCTGAGTTTCTGCGCTCCCATGATGGGGTGAAACGCGTTCCCTCGCCCAAACTTGAACTGTTTATCAAAGATAGCTTTTTGACAGCCGATCATTGCGCACGGCTGATTGCTCTTATCGATGCGAACCGGCGCCCATCCACGCTGGCGTATTTCAACGGTGATGAAGCGTTTCGGACCAGCGAGACCTGCGATCTCGATCCGGGTGAGCATGCTGTTCAGCAGCTGGAAGGGCTGCTGTACGATTTCACCGGTATCGACCCTGTGCATGGCGAGCAGGTGCAGGGCCAGCGCTATGAAGTGGGGCAAGAATTCAAAGAGCACACGGACTGGTTCACTCCCGACGGACCCGATTGGGAGAAATATTGCAGCACATCCGGCCAGCGGACCTGGACGTTCATGATTTATCTGAATGAGGTTGAGGCGGGCGGCGCGACGCGGTTCAAAGCGGTTGGCAAGAAGATCCTGCCGGAAAAAGGCAAGCTGCTGGGGTGGAACAACCGCAACCCCGATGGCAGCGGTAATGTGAACACCCTGCACCACGCGATGAAGGTGCGCAAAGGCGTGAAATATGTAATCACGAAATGGTATCGGGAAAAACCGTGGGGGTAGACGGCAAAGAAAAAGGCGAGCCCGTCAGCCCGCCTTCCCCTTGCAGGGCGAACCCTGCGAAGCTTTTTATGCAGCTTACTTCTTGAGCGAAAGCCCACCGAAGCGCTTGTTGAACGCAGCCACACGGCCACCTTCCTGGAGCTGCTGCTTGCCGCCGGTCCATGCCGGGTGGCTCGTCGGGTCGATATCGAGAGCGAGCGTGTCGCCTTCGCTGCCCCAGGTCGAGCGCGTCTGAAACTCTGTGCCATCGGTCATCTTGACCGTGATCATGTG
>CALLQC010000183.1 GCA_938015255.1 uncultured Erythrobacter sp. | reverse complement strand
TGTGGCAGATCATCCGCATCTTCACCGGCTTCTACAACATTCCGACCATCGTCATCGTGATTGTCGGCCTGTTCACAGCACGTGTGCCAGCGATAGGGGCGAAGATCGTGATCGTCTTCCACGTCATCGCCTATGGCCTGGCGCGCTTCGTATTTGACGATGTTATCACGCTGCACTTCATTCACCTGTATGCGGTGCTTTTCGTGGTCGAAGTTGCCATCATGCTTGCCTGCGGCTGGTTCGCACCTCGCAAGACGGCTTGGAAGTTCACGCGCAATGAACAGGTCGACATGACCGAGTGGCGTTTTGCCAAACCGCTGGCGGTCACGCTCTTCAGCTGTGTGGTTGCGACCTATCTGCTCTTTTCACCGATCGGGCTGGCGTCAGCTGCCGGAATGGGCGCGCTGTTTGCCGGGCTCATCGGCGTGCTCGCGCTCGGCAATGTCGCAGTGTGGGCGCAGACTGTGCGGGTCAGGCAATAAGCGAGGCGAGCACGCGCCGTCTGCCTTCGAACGGGCGGCGGCCATGCATCACAAGAAAGTTGTCGATCAGCGCCACATCGCCAGCGCGCCACGCAAGGTCATGCGTCAGCTCGTCTGCGATGCGGATTGCCGGGGCCATGTTCTCAGCCGTGATAGGTGTGCCATCGCCAAAGGTGACCGCCTTGTTCGGATCGTTGCGGCTGTCTGACCATCCGCGAAACGCTGCGATAAGCTGGTTGAAGAACGTCCGTGCGCCACCATCCAAAACCCGCACTGCCGGCAAAGCAGGCGTTGTGGCTCGCAAACTGCCATCCTCAAGCCATTCCCACGAATAGCCGAGGTCTTGAAGCCGCGCTTCGGCAGCATCGGGAGTCTTTGCGCTCAGTGTGCTGCGCCATGAACGGCCCTGTCCCGAGCCTGCGTCATCATCACCCGGCATCACATTTGTGTACCGTACACCTTCGGCCTCGCAGCGGGCAGCAAACTCGGGCGCTTCGGCTTGCAATCTTTCGAACACCCAATCTGATCGGCATAGCGGCGTCGCACCGCCTGCGGCAGCGGCAATCTCGCAATAGAAGAACAGCTTGGACGGGTAGAGCGGGGTCTGCGCCATTTCGTGATGGAGGAAAATCTCGGTCGTCGGCGGCGCTTCATTGGCAGTGAATACGCGCTGGGTCACATTGGTGCGCACGGCGTTCGACAGTGAGTCTTCGTAGGTGAAGCCCTGCTCGCCATAGCCATTCACTGCTGCGTCGAACGCGATTGGATCAGGCACCTCGAATCCGCGAAACAAAAGTGCGCCTGCACTGTTAAGCGCAGCATCAACCGCCTGTTTGTTGACGCTCAAAAATGCGGACAAATCGCCGCCGCTTGCGATGATCGATGGAAATTCCGTGTCAGTCATAGATCGGATGAAATGTGTTGAAGGCCGCTTCGGTGAAACTACCGGGGTCGTTAAAGCGGCGATTGAGGTTAAGGGCGCTGATCGCCGCCATTTCGACCTGCGACAGCTCGAAATCGTCTATGTTGAGGTTTTCGCGCATCCGCTCTGGCTTGGTCGTCTTCGGAATAATCGCCGTTCCGCGCTGAATGCCCCATTTCAGCAGGACTTGCGCCGGGGTTTTCCCGTGCGTGTCGGCGGCAACCATCACTGGCGCAGCACCTAACAAGCTCTCGCCTGCCGAAGCCATTTCAAGCTCAAAATAGCTTTGCGCACCCAGCGGCGAAAACGCGGTCACATCAATCCCGTAGTCACTGGCAAGGCGGATCAGCCGCTCCTGCGTAAGGTAAGGGTGGCTTTCGATCTGAAGCATCGCCGGCTTTATCCGCGTGTAAGTCATGAGATCGTGGATCGATGCCGAGTTGTAATTGCACACGCCGATATTCTTGACGAGGCCTTTGTCGACCAGCGCCTCCATCGCTGCCCACGTTTGATGAAGCGGCACTTTAGCCGGTTTCATCACTGGATCGGGCGCATCGGGATCGTGCAGCCATTCGGGCGGATAGCGGGTTTCAATCGGCACATATTCAAGCGCGATCGGAAAGTGGATCAGGTAAAGATCGAGATAATCCACCCCGAGGTCGGAAAGTGATTTGCGGCACGCCTCTTCGACATGCTCAGGCGCATGGAAAGTGTTCCACAGCTTGGATGTGATCCAGAGTTCGTCGCGGCTTACCAGACTCTCGCCAATTGCCTGTGCGATCCCTTCGCCGGTCTGCGCCTCGTTGGCATAGTCTGCCGCGCTGTCGAAATGGCGATATCCGGCGCGCACCGCCTCAACTACAGTGGCGGCAGTGTCAGCTTGCGGGATTTTCCAAAGGCCGAAACCCTGTCTAGGCATATTTGAAAGCAATATCTCAGTCCTCGAACGTAAGGTCTACGGGGTGGCCGGTGGCGATGCTCTGCTGTGCCGCGGCCCCGATTACAACCGAGCGGTATCCATCGCGCGCAGTAATAAGCGGCGCAGTGCCATTCACGAGAGCGTGGTGGAAATCGCGCTGCTGAAAGAAAGTCGCGCCGTGATGATCGCCTGCGGCCAGCGCATCGGGCGGGGTGGGAATATGGCCTGACACAGGTCCGGATTTGTCGCGCGGGGACCAGGTCACGATTCCGCCGGGCAATTTCACTTCCAGTTTGCCTATTGGACCCACTGCGCAGATCTCCTCCTGCTCCTGCGAACCCTCGGCGAACATGCACAGGTCGAGCACAGCGCGCGCACCGCCAGCGAAGTCGAGCATGACGAATGCGTTATCGATGATGTCAGGCGTTTCGCCATCATACCGCTCGTCCAGATGGTTCACATCCTGCGCGCCGCTGGCAAACACGCGCACTGGCTCGTCTTGGAGGATGTGGCGCATCAGATCGAAAAAGTGGCAGCATTTCTCTACCAGAGTGCCGCCCGTGTTGCGGTTGAAGCGGTTCCAGTCACCGACCTTTTCGAGAAAAGGGAAGCGGTGTTCGCGGATCGCGAGCATTTTGATGTGACCTGCTTCGCCTGAGTGGACACGATCAATGAAAGATGTGACCGGCGGCATGTAGCGATATTCCAGACCGACCCAGAACAAGTGGGGGTAGTCTCTCGCCGCTTCAACCAGCAGCCTCGCATCCTCGGTGCTGGTGCACATCGGCTTTTCGAGCAGGATCGCCTTGCCTGCGTCCATCACCGGTTTGACGACATCGAAATGGGTGAAGTTGGGAGAAGCGATGATTACCGCATCGGGCTTGGCCTCTGCCATCATTTCATCTGCATCGTCGTAGATGGCAATGACCTGACCGAGCTTTGTTGCCAGCGTTTTCGCGGCCTCGCGCGATCCTTCATCGGGATCGGCAATTGCCACCAGCTGAGCGCCCTCGACGATTGCTAGGTTTTGCATATGCTCGCGGCCCATCATGCCGCAGCCGATAATGGCATAGGTGCACGTGTTGCTCATCAATTGAGCGCCGTAACTGAAACACCTGCCGGGTCAATCATCTGGCCGGTCAGATCAAAACGGATCGGCTCGGTCGAATAGTTGAACGCGAACAGATTGCTGGCGCTGCGGCGGATGCGGAGTCCTTCGGGCAGACTTAATGTTTCCAGATTCGCCTCACCGGCAATGCGGGAAACCAGCATATCGAGCAGCGATCGGTCAGGCCACGCGCTGCAATAGCGGATCCTGTTGTGAGAATAGACGACGCCTCGCCCGTCATTGAGCGCGAATTCAGGTGCAAGCTCGCTTTCGATATCCTCGCGCCAGCGGCTGATAGACCAACCATCGCCGTTCTCCTGCTCGCCATCGCGAAGGCTTTCCACGCGGGTGACGGTGAGCGGGATGAGCGTGCGCAGATCGCCCGGAGCCAGGTCATCGGGAATGCGGAAACTCTGCGTTTTACTGCCCGAGCGCGGCCCGATGAGAACGGGGCATGCGAGCGTTGAAATTGTGCTGAGAAACGCGTCAGTGACGATTGGCAAGGTTGGCACGAATACGGCTTTGTAATGCGATAGGTCCGCATCAGGCGCTACGATATCGATATCGAGACCCTGTTTACGAAGCGCAGAATACCACTCGAACGCAAGTTCCAGATAGCGGAAGCTCTGCCCCTGCGGCTGGATGCCGCAGACCCAAGCTGCCTCGTATGAGAAGACGAGCGCAACCTGGGCTTTGGCTATTTGCTGCGGTCCCAAATCGCGGATGAGTTCCGCTGCCTCGCGCGCTTCACCAACTGCAGGTGCGTCCTTTCCGTCTGGGCGCAGCAGGCCAGCGTGCATCTGCTCTTGCGCAAAGGGAGCCTGCCGCCATCGGAAATAGCTGGTGAACTCCGCCCCGTGCGCCATCGCTTCGATGGTCCATAGGGAAACCATTCCAGGCATGGGAGCCGGGTTGAATCGCGCCCAGTTCACGGGGCCTGGCTGCTGCTCCATCACGCCCCAGCGTCCGTTTGAACAGCCGCGATAAAGATCATGGTGAAACGCCGCGATATCCGGATGGCCTTGGCGCAAATAGCGCGATTTTTCCTCGCGGGAGAACCAGAATTGCTCAAGGAAACCGAGCGGGTAACTGTCCCATGTTGCTATATCGAGATCGCGGCCAACATCGTGGTGATTGAACTCGGTGAAGAACCCCATGAAATTGTGAGTGATGTCCTTACCGGGTGAGTGTTTACGCAGGATCTCGACTTGTTCTCGATTGAAGCTTGTGACTTCGTCCGAGGCGAAACGGTGATAGTCGAGCCAATGCGCGGGGTTTGCTTCGGTTACGGTAAGGTGCGGAGGGTCAATCTCGGCAAAGCTGCGATACTCCATGCTCCAAAAGACATTGCCCCACGCTTCGTTCAGGGCTTCCGGTGTCTGATTCCGGTGCCGAACCCAGTTGCGAAAGCCGTTTGCTGCCGCTTCGGAAAAACTGAGTACCGTATCATGGCACCCAAATTCGTTGTCGGTCTGCCACATGACAACAGCTGGGTGATCGCCGTAGCGCTTGGCCATTGCGGTTACGATGCGTGCGGCTTCCGCACGGTAGCCTGGATGGGAGAAACAGTAATGCCGGCGCGATCCAAAGCCGCGTGGCCGCCCGTCCTCGTCGATAGCAACCATATCGGGCATTCGGTCGACCAGCCATTTGGGCGGAGTGGCGGTTGGTGTACCAAGTATGATTTCGAGCCCGGCATCGGCCAGCGTTTGTATTGCTCGGTCGAGCCAACCCCAGTCAAGCTTGCCCGGTTCCGGTTCGATCCGGCTCCAGGCGAATTCGCCAATCCGCACCAATGACAGGCCCATTGCAGCCATTCTGCGTGCGTCATCAGCCCAATTGCTCTCAGGCCAATGCTCAGGATAATAACAACAACCCAGCTTCATAACGCGCCGTTTCCGCCCGGTCGCATGCGAATGCAAGTCAGAAGATTGATTTGGCGGATTTACAGATATAAAAATATCTTTATATCCTCCTCTTAGAATGACCATCGATACCATCTTCAAGGCTCTTGCCGATCCCACTCGGCTGCGCATAGCGCGCTTGCTGGGTGCGATGGAGCTGGCCGTCGGTGAACTTGCGCAAGTGCTGGGTCAAAGCCAGCCCCGCGTATCGCGCCATGTAGGCATTCTTTGCGATGCCGGGCTGGCCGAGCGCCGCAGAGAAGGGAGCTGGGTTTTCCTGCGCTCAACTGCCGGCAGTGAGGGATCAGTCCCGGTTATAGATGCGGTCGAACGATTGCTCGCCATCGCCGAAGCCGAGAACGGCGAGTTCAGAGAGGTGTGCGAAGCGGACCGGCGGAAGCTCGCCGCCATTCGCAGCGCGCGCGAGAATTCTGCAGGGGAATACTTTGCCCGGCATGCGTCCGATTGGGACGATCTGCGCGCGCTTCACAGCTCGGATGCAAAGGTGGAAAAGCAGCTCGACGAAGCGCTCGCGGATGCACCGCTTGGTTCCGTGCTGGATATTGGCACCGGCACGGGCCGGATTGCGGAATTCTTTGCTGAAAAGGCTGATCGGATTGTAGCGCTGGACAAGAACCTGGAGATGCTGCGGGTCGCTCGCGCGAAACTTCAGCATCTTCCGACTGCGCAGATCGAACTGGTGCAGGGCGACTTCGCCGATTTGCCATTCGCCGCTGGCAGCTTTGATACGGTTATGCTGCATCAGGTACTGCATTTCGCACAAGACCCGGCATTGCCTATGGCCGAGGCGGCGCGTGTCACACGCCCCGGTGGCCGTATCGCGATTGTTGATTTCGCCTCCCACGACCGTGAGGAACTGCGCACGCGGCACCAGCACGCGCGGCTGGGATTTTCAGACCGTCAAATGAAAGATTTGCTGCGTTCGGCAGGTTTTTCCGTCCGCGAACCTATCGCCTTGGAGGGGGGCGAGCTGGTCGTGAAGATTTGGCTCGGCAAGCGGCGTAAACTGCCATCAGATCAAGTTATCCCTGTGAAAGAGCACGTTCAATGACCCCCACTCTCGACCAATTGCAGGAGGCGAAAACTGCGCTTGGCGCTCCGCTGTTCTCCGATCTGCCAGGCGACATAGACATCAGTTTCGAGTTCTTCCCGCCCAAAACGGACAAAATGGCTGAGACGCTGTGGAGCAGTGTCGCGACACTTTCCCCGCTTGGTCCGCGTTTTGTTTCTGTGACCTATGGGGCAGGCGGGACCACCCGCGATCGCACGCATGAACAAGTCGTGCGCATTCAGAACGAAGCGAACATTCCTGCGGCTGCGCACCTGACCTGTGTGAATGCCACGCGCGAAGAAGTGGACGAGGTCGCTCGCCATTACTGGCAGGAGGGCATCCGTCACATTGTTGCCCTTCGCGGTGATGCACCCGACGGCGGAACCTACACGCCGCATCCGGGCGGATATGCCAACGCGGTGGAATTGATTTCGGGGCTGAAAGCGGTCGCCGATTTCGAGATTTCGGTCGCGGCCTATCCTGAAGTTCACCCCGATTCCCCCGATGCACAATCCGACATCGACAATTTGAAAGCCAAATTCGATGCGGGTGCCGATCGCGCGATTACGCAGTTTTTTTTCGATCCTGAATGCTTCTTCCGCTTCCGCGATGATGCGGCAAAAGCCGGGATCGATGCCGAGATCGTGCCAGGCATCATGCCGGTGATGAGCTTCGCCGCGGTGCAGCGGATGTCCGGTATGTGCGGCACCGATATTCCCGCATGGATGGAGGGGCTTTTCGATGGGCTCGATGATCGTCCGGCTGCGCGCCAGCTGGTTTCAGCTACAATCGCCGCTGAATTGTGTCGCAAACTTTATGCTGGCGGTGTGCGGCAATTTCACTTCTACACGCTCAACCGGGCGGAGCTGAGCTATGCAATCTGCCATATGCTGGGCAAGCGCCCGGCGGGGAATGCATTGTGAGCGCGCGCGATCGGCTCAACGCCGCTGCCAAAAAGCGCGTGCTAATCTTTGATGGTGCATTCGGCACGCAAATCCAGAACCGTAAACTGACCGAAGAAGATTACGCTGGTAGTTTGGGGCTGAAGGCCGATCAAAAAGGCAATAATGATATCCTCGCCCTGACCCGCCCCGATGTGATTGAAGATATTACACGCAGTTATCTGGATGCAGGATCGGACGTGATTTCGACCAACACATTTTCGGCCAACACAATTTCTCAGGCCGATTATGCCGCCGAAGATCAAGTCGAAGCGATCAACATCGCGAGCGGCAAGATCGCCCGGACGTTGGCCAATGAATATGAGGCGAAGGACGGGAAGCCCCGTTTTGTCGCGGGTGCTATCGGGCCAACCAACAAGACTTTGTCGCTGTCACCCGATGTCGAAGACCCCGGCTTTCGTGAAATCGATTTCGATGAACTTACCGCCGTCTACAAACAGCAGGCGGCTGCCTTAATCGAAGGTGGCTGCGATTTTATCCTGATCGAAACGGTGTTTGATACGCTCAATTGCAAAGCCGGGATTATGGCGTGCAAGCAGCTCGAAGCAGAGCTTGGCCGTGATATTCCGGTCATGATCTCCATGACGCTTACCGATCTGTCAGGCAGAAACCTGTCAGGCCACACCGTCGACGCATTCTGGAATGCGGTGCGGCACGCCAAGCCGGTCACGATTGGTCTCAATTGCAGCTTCGGCGCAGATCAACTGCGCCCGCATGTGCAGAGCCTTTCTGCCCTCGCTGACACTTTGTTGATGGCATACCCGAACGCTGGCCTGCCGAATGAGCTGGGCGAATATGACGAGCTGCCCGAAACGACCGCCGGCCTTGTAAAGCAATGGGCTGAGAACGGTCAGGCCAACATTCTGGGCGGATGCTGCGGCTCTTCACCAGCACACATCAAAGCGATTGCGGATGCTGTGAAAGGCCTGCCCCCGCGCAAAGTGCCGACGCCCGAGATCGCGATGCGGCTGGCGGGTCTTGAATCGTTTGTGGTGGCCGCGTGATGAGTGAGCAAATTGCCAGCGCGCGCTTCATCAACATTGGCGAACGCACCAATGTCACCGGCTCGGCCCGGTTCAAGAAACTCATCATGGCGGATGATTATGCCGCCGCCGTCGAGGTTGCTCGCCAGCAGGTTGAAAATGGCGCACAAGTGATTGACGTCAATATGGATGAAGGCCTGCTTGACGCGCAGCACGCGATGACAACTTTCCTCAAACTGATCTCGGCAGAACCGGACATTGCCCGCGTGCCTGTGATGATCGATTCATCAAAGTGGGAGGTAATCGAAGCGGGTCTGAAATGCGTTTCGGGCAAGCCGATTGTGAACTCGATTTCGATGAAGGAAGGCGAAGAGCCATTCCTTGAGCAAGCGCGCAAATGCATGGCATACGGCGCGGCTGTGGTGGTGATGGCGTTTGACGAGGTGGGCCAAGCCGACAGCAAACAGCGCAAGGTCGAGATCTGTAAACGCGCTTATGATTTGTTGGTGAGTGAAGGTTTCCCGCCGGAAGACATCATCTTTGATCCCAACATTTTCGCGGTCGCAACCGGCATAGAAGATCACGACCGTTATGGGCTCGATTTCATCGAAGCTGTACGCGAGATCAAGACCCAGTGCCCGCATGCCAAGACAAGCGGTGGGCTGTCCAATCTCTCTTTCTCGTTCCGTGGTAACGAGACCGTGCGCCGCGCGATGCACTCGGTGTTCCTCTATCACGCCATCCCCGCCGGGCTTGACATGGCAATCGTCAATGCGGGCCAGCTCGATATCTACGACAATATCGATCCGACACTGCGCGATGCCTGTGAAGATGTGATCCTGATGCGTCCTGTGGAAGGCGAGGAAAGCGCGACCGAGCGGCTCATCAACCTTGCCGAAAGCTACAAAGGCAAGAGCGTCGCAGATGAAAAAGCCGCTGAAGAATGGCGCGGCTGGCCGGTCGAAAAACGGCTGGAGCACGCGCTGGTCAAAGGGATCGATGCGCATATCGTCGACGACACAGAGATCATGCGCGCTGCCACCGAAAAGGCAGGCGGTCGGCCCATTGAGGTGATTGAAGGCCCGCTGATGGACGGTATGAATGTCGTCGGCGACCTGTTCGGCTCGGGTAAAATGTTCCTGCCGCAGGTCGTGAAGTCTGCGCGCGTGATGAAAAAGGCCGTGGCCCACCTCATCCCTTATATCGAGAAAGAAAAAGAACTGCTGCCTGAGACCGAGCGGACCGCCAAAGGCACGATCATCATGGCCACGGTGAAAGGCGATGTGCACGATATAGGCAAGAACATTGTCGGCGTTGTGCTGCAATGTAACGGTTATGAAGTGATCGACATGGGCGTGATGGTCCCGTGGCAGGACATCCTGAAATCGGCCAATGACAACAAGGCGGATATGATTGGCCTGTCGGGCCTCATCACCCCGTCGCTGGACGAGATGGTGACCGTCGCCGAAGAAATGCAGCGGTCGGGTATGACAATGCCGCTGCTGATCGGCGGGGCGACCACATCCAAAGTCCACACCGCGCTAAAGATCGACCCGTCTTATGAAGGACCGGTGATTCATGTGCTCGATGCGAGCCGTGCGGTGGGCGTTGCCTCAAACCTGCTCAGCGATACACGGCGCGATGAATTCGTCGGCGAAACGGCTGGCGAATATGTGAAAGTGCGCGATGCTCGTGCGGGTAAGACTCCAAGCGTGCTGCTCAGCATCGAAGAGGCGCGAGCAAACTATTACGACGCCTATCTGAGCGATAAGCCGGCGCCGCCTTTGCAGCCCGGCGTGCACACGTTCGATGATTGGGACCTCGCCGATCTGCGCGACTACATAGACTGGACGCCATTCTTCCGCGCGTGGGAATTGCACGGGAACTATCCGGCAATCCTCACAGACGAGGTGGTAGGCGAAACAGCGAGCCAATTGTTCGATGATGCCAATGCGATGCTCGATCAGATCATCGCGGAAAAATGGCTGACCGCTCGCGGCGTGGCCGGGTTTTGGCCCTGCGCGCGTGATGGTGACGATGTAACAATCCACCGCGTGCGGCGCGAAGAAAATGTGACCCTGCCGTTTTTGCGCCAACAGGTTAAGAAGAGCCGCGACCGTGCGAATATGTGCCTCGCTGACTTTATCGATCCGGATGGCGACTGGATCGGCGGCTTTGCTGTCGGCATTCATGGGATCGAACCGCATAGCGCGCGGTTCCAGGCGGATAAGGATGATTATTCAGACATCCTGCTGAAAGCTTTGGCAGACCGCTTTGCCGAAGCTTTTGCTGAACGTCTTCACAAGCACACCCGCACCGATCTTTGGGGTTACGCCCCCGGTGAACAGCTCACCAACCAGGCGCTGATCAAAGAGGAATATCGCGGCATCCGCCCAGCACCTGGATACCCTGCGTGCCCGGATCACAGCCTGAAACCGATTCTCTTCGGTCTGCTTGATGCGGAAAGGAATGTAGGGCTGACCCTTACCGAGAATTTCGCCATGTGGCCGACAGCTGCGGTCAGCGGGTTCTATTTCGGTCACCCGGAAAGCGAATATTTCGGCGTTGCCCGGATCGGACGTGACCAGTTGGAGGATTACGCCAGGCGGCGCGGGGTTGATCTTGAAACGGCAGAACGCTGGCTGCGGCCAAATCTTGATTGATTGCAGGTGAATTAGCAGCGATGTTACCGGGATGAAGTTTCGCCTGATCGCTGCCAGCCTTTCGTTCGCCCTACCACTCTCCGCCTGCGCGACGACGCCTGAAACCGATCCGTTGCCGGCCACCGTGGTCGTCGCTTTTGATCGAGACAGCGTCACCCCATTGATTGTCGAGGGCATTGCCGACCGTGAGACGGGCCGACCGGTAGAGGCCAATGATCCGGTGCGCATCGCCAGCATTTCAAAGTTGATCATGGCGCTCGCAACCTTGCGGTTGGTCGATGAAGGCAAGATCAATCTTGACGCCGATGTTTCGGACTATCTCGGCTGGGAAGTGCGTTCGCCCAACTTTCCTGACGCAAAAGTCACCCTCGCTCAGCTCTTGATGCACAAATCAGGCCTGCGTGATCGCGCTGGCTATGTCATCCCGCTCGGTGAAAATCTCGAGGAGAAGCTGGCGGAGCGCAAAGCGTGGTACGCCGATGCGCCTCCCGGTGACGCACCATTTGAGTATGCCAATCTTGGCTCGCCCGTTGTGGCGACCGCGCTCGAAGCGGCTACAGGCGAGCGGTATGATGTTATTGTAGAGCGGACCGTGTTCTCTCCCCTTGGCGCTGCGGGTTGCCTAAACTGGACGAGGTGCGGCGAAGAGCAGCTCGCCCGCGCTGTCGTGCTCTATCGCGACAGTGGAGAGGTCGCACGCGACAATGCAGATGGTTTGCCGCCCAATTGCACAATTCCTGTGGCCGAGGACTTCGAATGCAATCTCGAAGATTATGTGCCCGGTACCAACGCTTCAATATTTTCCCCTCAGGGCGGAGTGCGGATCGGGATGGTCGATCTGGCAAAAATTGGTCAGGAATACTTGAAGTCAGTGAACGACAACTTTCTCAGCGAAGACACCACCACTGATCTGTTTTTCTCCATATTCGAAAAGCACGAAGATCAGGACTTCTTTTGTTCATACGGACTGGCTTTGCAGGCGATCGATAACTCCAATGGCCGCTGTCAGGACAATCTGTTTCCCGATGGTCGTATCCGGATAGGGCATGCCGGTGAAGCATACGGACTGCGCTCCGGCCTTTGGATGGATGTTAGAGCGGGCACCGGGATCGCCTATTTCACAACAGCTGTTCCCCCGCGCCAGTCAGCCGAAGACGAGGGCGGCTTTGACCCGCGTGAAATCGCACTGATGGAACGCGCACAAGCCCTGCTCGCGCAGCAATCTGACGATTAGGCGCACACATATTTCACGCTTTCCCCGAAGTTTTCGATTCATTGAAAAGGCATGATTGACGGCTGCCTTCGCATCCGCAAAACGGAACCTGCCTGCCGGAAGTGATTCTGGCGTCTTTCGCGGGAGAGATTGATCCTATCACAGGGATTGGCGCCGAAGGAGCAACCGCCCCGGAAACTCTCAGGCAAATGGACCGCGAACAGGCATAGGCACTCTGGAAAGCGTTTCGGATGAGACATCCGAAGCCACCGAAGGGGAGGTTGCGGCGTGAATTTCCGCAGCTGAAGCTCTCAGGTTTCCCGACAGAGGGGGCAGGAACACACGCACCATCCGGGGCGTATGTATCTCTGTTCTCGGGGACTGATTTTGAGCGAAGACTTACCAGAAGAAGAAATGCCCTTGGCCAAGCTGCCACTGGATGCGTGGCATCGGGCAAAGGGTGTCCGCATGGTCTCGTTTGCGGGATATGAAATGCCGATCCAGTACGCTGGTGAGCATGGCGGTATCGTTGCCGAGCACAATTGGACGCGGGAAAGCGCCAGCCTGTTTGATGTCTCCCATATGGGGCAGCTCGCGCTGAGAGGTCCGGATGACAATCCCGGGGCCGCCGCCCACGAGCTGGAAAAGCTGTTGCCCGGTGCCATCTCAAGCCTCAAGCCGGGCAAAATGCGCTATTCCATGCTGCTGACCGAAGCGGGCGGCGTGATTGATGATCTGATGGTCACCAACACCGGCCCGCATCTCGCGCTGGTGGTCAATGGAGCATGCAAATGGGATGATATAGCTCATCTGCGCGAACATCTGCCCGACGACATCACGCTCACGCATTTCGATGACTTCGCGCTGCTGGCTTTGCAGGGGCCAAAGGCTGGTGAAGTGCTCGAAGCGCTGGTCCCCGGCACTGGCACACTCACCTTTATGACTGCTGGCCTGTTCGAATATCAGGGCGGGCATCTTTGGGTCAGCCGGGCGGGCTATACTGGCGAAGACGGCTTTGAGATCTCCGTCCATGAAAGCCTGGCAGAAAAGCTTGCAGAGGCGTTGGTGGCTGATGACCGGGTGAACCCGGCCGGCCTTGGCGCGCGCGACAGTTTGCGGCTCGAGGCGGGCCTGCCGCTTTACGGTCATGACATTACCACTAACACGGATCCGGTGAGCGCGGATTTGACCTTCGCCTTGTCCAAAAAACGCCGGGGCGAGGGCGGATATTTTGGCCATCAAGCGGTCGCAGCGCGGCTCGCTGATCTGGAGGCGCAAACGCTCGCCACGCGCCGCGTTGGCCTTATTCTCGATGGACGCATGCCCGCCCGCGAAGGCGCAGAGGTCTATGCCGGGGATAAGAAGATCGGCGTTGTGACCAGCGGCGGCTTTTCGCCGACTTTGGGCGCGCCGATTGCCATGGCTTATGTCGATTATGCGCATGCGGCCATCGGCACGCAGCTAAACTGCGAAGTGCGTTCTAAGCGCCTTCCTGCAACCGTTTCACCCATGCCGTTTGTTCCGCATCGCTATTACCGAGGGAGTTGATTGATGCCGCGTTATTTTACTGACGAACACGAATGGATCGACGTTGAAGGCGAAACCGCCACCGTCGGCATTACCGATTATGCGCAGGAGCAACTCGGCGATATCGTTTTCGTCGAACTGCCCAGTGTTGGCACCATGCTCGACAAGGGCGGCGATGCAGCCGTGGTCGAGAGTGTGAAAGCTGCAAGTGATGTTTACGCGCCGATCACTGGCGAAGTGACCGAAGGCAATGGCGCGCTCGAAGATGATCCCGCGCTGGTTAATTCCTCACCCGAAGAGGAAGGCTGGTTCTTCCGCATAACCATCGGCGACAAGGACGAGCTCGAAGGCTTGATGGACGACAAGGGCTATAAGGCGTTCGTGGATAGCCTTTGATCAGACACCCTCGCGACATCCCAGCGCGTAACTTACCTGATGCCAATGGCCCGTTAGTCGAAAAAGCGAGCCTCAGGAGAATTTTGAATGCGTTACCTCCCTCTCACTGATACCGACCGCAGCGATATGCTCGCCAAAATCGGCGCTTCCTCGATCGACGAACTGTTCGTCGATGTTCCCGAAGTCGCGCGGCTTGACGGGCCGATCCGCGATCTGCCGATGCACGCCTCCGAAATGGCGGTCGAGCGCCATATGAAGCGTCTTGCGGGCAAAAACCTTGCGGCGGGGGACGCACCGTTCTTCCTCGGTGCAGGTGCCTACCGTCACCACGTTCCGGCGAGTGTCGACACGGTGATCCAGCGCGGCGAGTTCCTCACCGCCTACACGCCCTACCAGCCCGAAATCGCGCAGGGTACGCTGCAGATGCTGTTCGAGTTCCAGACGCAGGTGGCGCGGCTCTATGGCTGCGCGGTCGCGAATGCCTCGCTCTATGACGGATCGACCGCGTGCTGGGAGGCTGTGGCGATGGCGGGGCGTGTGACGCGGCGCAAGCGCGCGGTGCTCTCCGGCGCGCTGCACCCGCATTATTCCGAAGTCGTGAAGACCATGGCGCAGTTCACCGGCGACACGATTGCCGATGCGCAGCCCGCGATCCAGACCGAGCCTGATCTTGAAGGCCTCGTCAGCCGCATCGACGAGGAAACATCCTGCGTCGTGGTGCAATACCCTGACATTCTCGGCCGGATCAGCGACCTTTCGAAAGTCGCCGATGCCGCGCATAAAAAGGGTGCTTTGTTGGTGGTCGTCAACACCGAGCCTGTCGCGCTCGGCGCAATCAAGTCGCCGGGCGAGCTGGGCGCGGACATCGTCGTGGGCGAGGGGCAGTCGATTGGTGTAGGCCTGCAGTTTGGCGGGCCCTATCTCGGCCTCTTCGCAGTGCGCGATCCCAAGCATGTCCGCCAGATGCCGGGGCGGCTGTGCGGCGAGACCACCGATGCGGAGGGCAAGCGCGGTTTTGTGCTGACGCTGTCGACGCGCGAACAGCACATCCGCCGGGAGAAGGCGACCTCGAACATCTGCACCAACAGCGGATTGTGCGCCCTCGCATTCAGCGTCCACATGACGTTGCTCGGCGAAAAGGGGCTGCGCGAGCTCGCGGCGGATAATCACCGCCTCGCCTGCCTCGCCGCCGACCGGCTGGAAAAGGTGCCAGGCGTGACGCTGCTCAATCGTGCCTTCTTCAACGAGTTCACTGTGATGCTGGACGGCAAGCCGGCGCGCGAGATCGTGCGCGATCTGGCTGACAAGGGTGTGCTCGGCGGCGTTTCGCTCGGACGGCTGTATCCGGGTGTCGAAGCGCTCGAACACGCTCTGCTCGTCGCAGTAACCGAAATGACGACCGAAGAGGATATCGAGACACTTGCCACAGAGCTCGAAGCTCTCGTGAAGGAGGCTGCACAATGAACGCGCCCAACAAATCCGGCTGGAAACCCCAGATGGAAGTCTCCGAAGACGGCCTTCACAATGGCCCGCAGACCAGCACCGGCAACCGAGCGCTGATGCTCGAAGAGCCGCTGCTGTTCGAAATCGGGCACGCGGAAGTGACCGGTGTGGACCTGCCTGAGATCGACGGTAATGCTCCGACACGCCTCGGCGGGCTTGAACGCACAGAGGCTATCGGGCTTGTCGGCCTGACCGAACCGGAAACGGTTCGCCACTACACGCGCCTCAGCCGCCAGAATTACGCGATCGATCTCGGCCTGTTCCCGCTCGGCAGCTGCACGATGAAACACAATCCGCGCCTCAACGAGAAGATGGCGCGCTTGCCCGGCTTTGCCGATATCCACCCACTCGCTCCGCAGCAGACGGTGCAGGGCGCACTCGAAGTCATCCACGAGCTGGGCGAATGGCTCTGCAAGCTCACCGGTATGCCCGCTGTCGCTATGAGCCCGAAGGCGGGAGCGCATGGCGAATTGTGCGGAATTCTCGCCATTCGGGCTGCACACACGGCACGCGGAGATGCGCGTGAAGTGGTCCTCTGTCCGGAAAGCGCGCATGGGACAAATCCGGCTACGGCAGCCTTTGCAGGTTACAAGGTCGAGGATATTCCCGCGACGCCAAAGGGACGCGTGGATGTTGCTGCTCTCAAAGCCCGTCTGGGCCCGGATGTGGCTGGCGTGATGATCACCAATCCGAACACATGCGGTCTTTTCGAAAAGGATTTTCGCGAGATTGCAGATGCCGTCCACGAAGCGGGCGGATACGTCTATTGCGATGGCGCGAATTTCAACGCCATCGTTGGCCGGGTCCGCCCGGGCGACCTTGGCGTCGACGCGATGCACATCAACCTGCACAAGACATTCTCCACTCCGCATGGGGGTGGTGGGCCAGGTTCGGGGCCGGTCGTTTTCTCGGACGCGCTCGCCCCGTATGCGCCGCTTCCATTCGTGAAGGAGAACGACGACAGAGAGTTCTACCTTGTCGAAGAGGAGCGCGTCGAGGAGGTCGGCCCCAGTTTTGGCCGGATGACGGCGTTTCACGGCCAAATGGGCATGTTCACCCGCGCGCTTACCTATATGCTCAGCCACGGCGCCGATGGGCTAAAACAGGTTGCAGAGGACGCGGTGCTGAACGCGAATTACGTCCTGCGCAGCCTTGAAGACCTGCTTCACGCACCCTTCGCAGATAGCGGTCCGTGCATGCACGAGGCGTTGTTCGGCGACAGGGATTTCGGCGGCGATCTGTCAACGCTCGACCTTGCCAAGGCTCTGATTGATGAAGGGTATCACCCGATGACGGTGTATTTCCCGCTCGTTGTGCACGGCGCAATGCTGGTTGAGCCGACTGAGACCGAGAGCAAGGCATCGCTGGATGAGTTTATCGCAGCCTTCCGCAACGTCGCAGAGCGTGCCAATGCGGGTGACGAGACGATGAAACAGGCGCCGTATTACGCACCGCGTCGCAGGCTGGATGAAACAGCGGCAGCGCGAAAGCCAAAGCTGGCCTGGTCAGAGCCAGGCGACTGATCCGGACTAGCGTCCTGTGGCGGGTGGCGGCGGACCTTGAGGTTCGCCGCTGTCGCTACCTTTGTCCCTCTCGCCCTGCTTAACGACAATTCTGATTTCGTGCATGTTCAGGATCGCGACGTAAAATCCGATAACCGCAAGCGAGCTTGAACCGAGAACGGCAAAGGCTGCGCCCTTCGCCCCGTTCCAGTCAATCGCGGCGTCAAGCAGGACAAGCGAGAGGATTGTCGGCACTGCGCGCACCAGAAATGCCGTGTGCGCCTTTCCGGCTGATACCAGCAGCGATTCGAGACTGGCTCCGACCAGCTCGACCGCTCCGGCAATCGCTAGGATCACCATCGCCCAGTAGAACACGCCAAAGTCTTCGCCGGCGATCGTCTCCAGCCCCCAGCGCCCCAGGAAAAGGGCGACCAGCACCGCGAGCACACCGCCCACCAATGCGATATTCGCCATGCGACGCGCAATTGACAGCGCATCCTCCTTGGCGTGGACAAGCTCGGGCAGGATCGCCTTGGAGATAGTCTGCGCAAGCGAAACAAGCGCCTGACCCAATTGGCTCGCCACGCGGAACCCGCCCAAGAGCGCGGATCCGCCAAATGTTCCGACCAGAAGGATCAAGATCTGCTTGCCAGCAATCGTGAGGCTACCGGACATATTTGTTGACCAGACGAAGCGCCAGGCATCGCGGTGTTTTGCCGGAATCCGGGTGAGGCTGAGCGCGGAAAGATCGATCCGCTCGCTGCGTGCGGCAACAATCCAGAGCGCCGCCGCTACAAGAATCTCCGAAGCCGCGTAGGCAAAGACAAACCCCGCGACAGTCGGCATATATGCCCAGGCCAGAACAGCGCCTATCGCTCGCGCAATTGGCTGGATCGCCTCGGCAGCTGTTGCATTCTTATAGTTGAAGCGCAGGCGCAGCAGTCCGGTGGGTGTCGTCCGGATCGATAGCAGCGAGACGACACAGTAGAAAAACGTCAGTGCCAGCAAGTCCGGCGGAATGGGGAGCCACAGATGCGCAGTCCACACCACCAGTGCAGACAGGATTGTGCCCATCACAACAGACATCATGTCCAGCGCGATGGCAAAACCGGTCGCTTCGGCAGGCCCCTCTCCATTCGCGCCCCAACGGACGATGAATTGCCAGGTCTGGAAATTGGCGAGACCGGTTATCGCCTGTCCAACAGCGACGATCGCTGCAAAATAGCCGAAGCCTTCAAGCCCAAGCGTGCGCGTCGCCAGCGCCAGATAGACTAGACTGAGCACGGCGTTGATGCCGCGTCCGCCCAGCAGCCAGCCCATATTGGTAAATAGCCGTCCCATCCAATCGACCTGCCGCCGATCAGGCGCCTGCGGTATCCTCCCGGCGGCGTTTCAGGATCTTTTCGGTCACCTCGAACGTGCGTTCATTATCGACATCGATCGCGTAATGCCCGTCGGACAGGACAATCGGCATCATCTTGAATCCGAACCGGCGCGAAACCTGTTCGAACAATTTCTCTTTGGACCCCCATCCAAAATAAAAGCGGACAAGGTTCATCCAGCCGAACGCTTTCGCGATGCGGCGGGGGAATTTCACAAATTGTCCGCCCTCCCGCATGATTTCTGCTGCGCTCAGGGCTTCCTCACTGCCCATCCAGTACATGTTGCAATTCGAATAGCCGCCATCGGTAAATTCGTAGAATTTCGCCTGCCCTTGCGGATCGGCGGCCTTTACGTCTTCCTTTCGCGCGAGCCCGGCTGCGCCTTCGACTTTGTTAGCGATGCATTTGTCGATGAACTCGGCGTAACCCTCAGGCGTGACGAGGCAATTGTCTGCGGTCGTGATAAGAAGCGGAAATTCTGCACCCTCAGCGCCTGAAAACACGCTGTCGACGATGTTAAACCTGCCCTCAGCAAAGGTTAGGCGTCCTTCTGCAACCAGTTTCGCAACTGTCGGCTGGGCAGCTATTTCCTCCGGTTCGTGCGCGACGATGCGGATTGCGCCGACGCGGTCACAGTCTGAAACCTGGCGGACAACGCGCTCGACCATCGGGACGCCATCGACGGGGACAACGCATTTCTGAGCGACGCCGGCACGTTCAGCGAGAGGATCAAGGACGCCGGACCGTTTGCCAGCCATGATGAGGGCGGTGACTTTTGTTTCGTTAGCCATAATGCGCGCCTTTACCTCCAAAGTTTACGCTACGCAAAGCAAGGAAAGCTGAGCCTTGTGCAACAATTTGTCCCACGGCAAGGGGGTGACGATGCGGATTATCTTTTCACGCAAGGGTTTTGACACCAGTGCCGGTGGCGGTCCATCTCCGATCGTCGGAGGAAAGCCGGTCAGTCTGCCCATTCCGGCAAGCACTGCCAGCGAGACATCTTACGGCGATCTTGGCATGGGCGAACATGTCGCAAAAGCCAGTCGCGGCAAGCTGGCTCCGCGAGACTTGTGCCACCATGATCCGATGTTTCTCGAAAACGGAACCTGCGTTTTCGGACAGCACAGTGCCGCGCAGACCCATCTTGAGGGGCAGGGTGTGTGCGAAGGTGATGTATTTGTCTTTTTCGGATTGTTTGCCGAGGAGGATACCGGGGAAGCGCATCACCGTATTTTTGGCTATCTCAAGGTTGACGAAATAATCCGTCTGGCAGACGGCACCCCACCCGATCTGTTTGAAATCAAACATCCACATGCGCTCAAAATGCACAGCCGCAATGATGTTATCTGGCGGGGTGAAGGGCGCACAGCCAATCTCGCGAGCAGTGCTTTGCGGCTGACGCTGCCTGGCGGGCCACCCAGTCTGTGGCTCAGGCCGGATTGGTTGAAACGCGGCGGCCTATCCTATCACGACCGCGAGGACCGCTGGATGCGCGGCGCAGCTGGACAAAAGCGCCTTCGCTCTGTTGCGCGCGGCCAGGAATTCGTTGCTGATATCGGGCGGCGCAAGGCTCCGCGCGAATGGCTTGAACGGGTAATATCCGAGATCAATAGGTCTTGATGATCGCCGAAAAATCGAGCGCATCGTTGCCCGCGCCAAGGAAATCTTCGTAAAGCGCTGCGGCGCGCGAGCCCAGGGGCACTGCGGCATCTGCAGTCTCCGCCGCTTCCATGGCAAGCCGCAGATCCTTGACCATCAATGGCGTCGCAAAACCGCCCGCATAGCCATTGTCCGCCGGGCTATCCACGCCCACTCCGGGCAGCGGGGTGTAGGCGTTTAGTGACCAGTTGTAGCCGGAGCTTTGCGAGCTGATTTCGTAGAACTTCTGCTGATCGAGCCCGAGCTTTTCGGCCATCTTCATGGCTTCGGCTGTTCCGATCATGGTAATGGCGAGCAGCATGTTGTTGCAAATCTTCGCGGTCTGACCCGCGCCCGCATCGCCTGCGTGGATTACCGCTTTGCCCATCGCTTCAAGCACGGGTTTCGCCGCATCGAACGCGTGGATTTCACCGCCTACCATGAAGGTCAACGTGCCGCCATTAGCCGCTGCGATCCCGCCGGAAACCGGCGCATCGACCATTTTGTAGCCTTCTGCATGCGCTGCGTCGGCGACTGCTTTTGCGGTCGCGACGTCAATGGTGCTGCAGTCGATCAACGTGGCAGCGTGCGGCGCGTGTCCGATCACGTTGCTGGCGTAGACATCCTTCACGATTGCGCCGTTGGGCAGCATTGATACGACCGCTTCGGCCCCTTGAACCGCTTCGGGCACTGTGGAGAAGGTCTCGCATCCCGCCTCTTTGGCGCGGGCCAGCGCGTCTTGCGAAAGGTCAAAAGCACGGACGGTGTGTCCCGCTTTCACAAGGTTTGCGGCCATTCCGCCGCCCATATTGCCGAGGCCGATAAATGCGATTTTCATTGCGTTTCTCCCGTTGTCATCAAGATCGCGGCGCTGCTCAAGATCATCATCGGTCCCAAAATAAGGAAAAGGATGGGTTGAATGTATGCGAGCGCGCGGTCGACTTTGGTAAAAGGCATTGGCTTTTGGTCACCCAGTACGACCAATTCGATCGCGCTTATCCGATCTTCACCGCGGTGCATCCAGCCGCGGATGCCAAGCAAAATGAGCAATGCGCCGAAGATCAGCAGGCCGCCAGTTTTGAGGATCACCGCCCCTTCCACTGGCCTTCGCGCTTTTCGATAAAGGCCGCCATGCCCTCCGCCTTATCCTCGCTTGCAGTGAGGATCTGGAAGATGCGGCGCTCGACGATGAGGCCCTGGTCGAGCGTCATCTCGAACGCGCTGTTGACCATCTCCTTGTTCGCGATTGTTGCCATGGGCGGCATGGCTGCGATGGTCGCGGCGGTCTTGAGCACGTCAGCAATCAGGTCCGCTTGCGAAACAACACGCACAATAAGGTTCGCACGTTCGGCTTCTTCTGCGCCCATCATGCGGCCAGTAAGACACATTTCCATCGATTTCGACTTGCCGATCGCGCGGGTGAGGCGTTGTGAACCGCCCATGCCGGGGGCCACGCCCAGCTTGATTTCGGGCTGGCCGAACTTCGCATTGTCGGACGCGACGATGAAATCTGCCATCATCGCAAGCTCGCACCCGCCGCCCAGTGCAAAGCCGTTGACTGCGGCAATCCAAGGCTTGCGGGTTTTCTTCACGATCTCGCTCGTCCAGGGCGAGAAGAAATCGTCGAGATAGAAGTCTGCCGCAGCCTTTTCGCTCATCTCTTTGATGTCTGCACCCGCGGCAAAAGCTTTTTCGCCCGAGCCGGTGAGCACTGCGCAGAGCTGGCTCTCATCCGATTGATAATCGGCAAAGGCTTCAATCAGCTCCTCGAGCACTTTTGAATTGAGCGCGTTGAGTGCTTTTGGCCTATTGAGAGTGATCAGCGTAACACCACCGGTCCCCTGTGCGTCCTTTTCGACGAGTATCGTTTCGTAAGTCATAGGGGTTTCCATTCCTCATTTGCGGGAAGCGGGGCAAATATGCTGTCGAGCAATTCTTCGCTCACTTCTTCCGGTGCGGCTGGATCCCATTTGGGATCGTGAGTTTTATCGACAATCACGGCGCGCACGCCCTCGGCGAAATCTGGGCGGACCAAAACGCGGCTGCCGATGCGATATTCCATCGCCATATTATCGGCAAAGTCGGTGAGCTTGGCGCTTTCTGCAAGCTGGCGCAGCGCGACCTTGCAGGTTTGCGGACTCTTCGTCCCGAGCGTGTCGCGTTCCTTCGCCGCCCATTGATCGCCTTCTTCGATGGCGTTTTGCAAGCTGGACAGGATCTCTTCATAGCTATCGGATGCGAAGTGTTTCGCAATTTTGAGTGCGTTTTTCTCGATCCGCGCCTCAGGCGGCGTGCCTACAGGTTCGGACAGAATACCCGCGATCCGTCCGGGCCGGTCCACGATCCGCGCCTTTATATCCTCAAGCATGTCGCTCGGCACATAATGGGTCGCGAGGCCGGTCCACAGGCATTCTGCGCCATCGAGCCGCGCGCCGGTGAGCGCGAGGAATTGGCCGAGCCGCCCGCCAAGGCGTGAGAGATACCAGCCCCCCCCCACATCCGGGAACAGGCCGATGCCGGTTTCTGGCATTGCGAAGCGAGTGTTCTCCGTTGCGACGCGGAACTTGCAAGGCAAGGAGATACCAACCCCGCCGCCCATAGTGATCCCGTCCATGAAAGCCACGATGGGTTTTTCATAAGTGAACATCTGATGGTTGAGCTGATATTCGTCATGGAAAAACTTGCGACCCGACACACCGCCATCGTTCAGCGCGGATTCGCGCAACAAGTTGATATCCCCGCCCGCGCAAAAACCGCGGCCTTCCGCGTGGTCCAGGACGACAGCCTCCACCTCGTGATCATCAGCCCAAACGGTGAGCGCATTTGATATCGCATGACACATGTCGAGCGTTAGCGCGTGCAACGCCTTTGGCCGATTGAGCGAGATATGACCGACGCGGCCATTCTTGCGGGTAATTACGTCCTGACTCATCGATTGCGTCCTTGCTGGCGCAGGAGATCGCGACCCACGATCATCCGCATTACCTGATTGGTCCCTTCAAGGATCGAATGCACGCGCAAATCGCGCCAGAAGCGCTCGATCGGATAGTCCTTGAGATAGCCATAGCCGCCGAAGAGTTGCAGCGCATCGTTGACTACTTTTGAGCCATTATCGGTCGCAAGCCGCTTTGCCATCGCTGAGAAACGCGATTTGTCCGGCGCATTATCGGTGACTTTAGCTGCCGCGAGGTAAAGCAGCGCGCGCGCGCTTTCCAGATCGGTGGCCATGTCAGCAAGCATGAATTGCGTGTTCTGGAAATCGGCGATCGGCGTATCGAACTGTTTGCGATCCTTGGTGTAGGCAACGGCTTCATCAAGGCAGCGCTGCGCGCCACCCAGCGAACACGCGCCGATATTTAGGCGACCGCCGTCAAGTCCCATCATGGCGAAACGAAAACCTTCACCTTCATCGCCGACGCGGTTCGCGACAGGCACGCGGGCATCCTCAAAGATTACCTGCGCGGTTGGCGAGGCGTTCCAGCCGAGTTTTTTTTCGGGCGCGCCAAAGCTGACGCCGGGCGTATCCTTCTCGATCACGAGGCAGGTGATTCCCTTGGTCTTGTGTTCGCCTGTGCGGACCATGGTGACGTAAATGTCGTTGACGCCGCCGCCCGAGATGAACTGCTTGGTGCCGTTGAGGACGTAGTGATCGCCATCTAGCACCGCATTTGTCTTGAGGCCCGCTGCGTCCGATCCGCTGCCCGGTTCGGTAAGGCAGTAGCTTGCGATTTTTTCCATACCGATGAGATCGGGAAGGTAGCGATCCTTCACGTCCTGTCCGCCGAAGTGGTCGATCATCCACGCAGCCATATTATGTATCGAGATGAAGGCGCTGGTAGTCGGGCAGCCATACGCCATCGCCTCCATGATGAGCGCGGCTTCGAGACGCCCAAGGCCAATCCCCCCCGATTCTTCGGAGACGTATATCGCGCCGAAACCAAGTTCTGCGGTTTGCTTGATCACATCTTTGGGGAAGTGGTGCTTTTCGTCCCATTCGCCCGCGTACGGGGTGATGTTATCGGCGGTGAATCGCTGCGCCATCTCCTGGATCGCGAGCTGGTCTTCTGAAAGCTGGAATTGTCCTGTCATGGCGGTCCATCTACCCCGCTTGCGAGCCTTAGAAAAGGGTCTGGAGCCCGTGAATTTGACTAGGTATCAAACGAAAGATTGCAGCCGATCTTGCGCAAGTATGTAACCTTTCACCGTTCCGCTGCGTAGCTATTGTTATGACCAAGCAACGCCGGCAGCTTCTGATCGTTTACAACGCCGATAGTGGCATCCTCAATGCGATTGCCCACGCGATCCATAAACAGCTTGCGCCAGAGACATATCCCTGTTCCCTGTGCGCCCTGACGTATGGAATGGTGTCGATGAAGAATGAGTGGCGCGATTTTCTCGATCAGCTTCCCTTAGAGGCGGTGTTTCATCACAAAGACGATTTTGAGGACGCTTTCCCGGGGCATGGCCATGATTTGCCAGCGATCCTGACGCGTGAGGGAGGTGAAGCGCCCGAGCTTCTCGTTCCTCCTACTGAACTTGATGCGATGGAAAGATTGTCCGATCTGATCGTTCGTGTGACTGAATTGCTTGAGATAGAAAGCCAGCGCCGTCCTTCACTCAAGGTCGTGGCTTAATCGCCCGGCACGATAGCTTCCGCCTCGATCTCGACCTTCCACTCAGAACGGCATAGCCATGCGACACCTGCCATCGTTGCAGCAGGTTTTGTCTGTCCGAAATATCGTGCATGGACAGCGCCCACCGCCTCTTGATCGGCGAAATCGGTAAGCAGCATGCGAGTGCGAACAACATCGCTTGCAGATCCGCCCAATTCCTCAATCGCCGCCACAATAATCGCAAGGCAGCGGTCCGCCTGCTCTGCCGCGCCTCCGGGCGTAGTAGAACCATCGGGTTCCACCGGTCCGGTGCCTGCTACAATGATCCGCTCGTCTTCCCGGATCGCTCGGCAGAAACCGAACTGATCCTCAAATGGAGAGCCGGACGTGGTGCGTATCCGATCGCTCATCCGCATGTTATCTCTATGATCTTTCCGTCGCCATCATAGCGGACGTTCACGCGGTCCTCGCGGTAATCCATCGTCCAGATCGCATTCGGCGGGCCCCAGCGCAATTTCCTTGCGCCGGTTTCATCCCGGATGACCAGGCCCAATTCCTCCGTAACCGCGTCACCAATATGGTGCTGGGCATAGGCTGCGTCGCAGGTGGCGGAGACAGGCGCTGGCGTTGCTTGCCTGTGATCAGGATCTGGCATTGTCCCCGCGCAGGCTGAAATCGCGAAAGCCGTTGTCATTACTGCGCCGAATTTCATACATCACCGCCTGCCGGGCATCTTTTGCTCGGATACTCGTCTGTGGTTCTGGGCGCATCGCCGTCTGACGTTTCAAGCCGCTCGCCATCATCGCTGAGGAGGAGGCGCGTTTTTTGCTCCCAGGTTTCTCCTTCGCCTTCCATGTCGAGGGTTACGTTAATCGCACCGCCCCCCGCAGTGACCGCATTCACTCTGCCGATCGCTTCGTAAAAGAGTATTTCAGCGCCAGAGATTTCCATCCTCAGATCAGATGCCGGATCACAGGTGCCGCCTTCGTAATCCCACACGCCGTGGAATTCTGCAGGGATCAGATCAGCGGCGATCGCCTCCTCTGAGGGAAGTGGAGGCGGGCCCGCTCCATCACCGATGCCGCCGTCTGGTTCGACCGGGATCATTGTCTCTGCCGGAACTGGTGGCGGAGGATTGGGCGCATCTTCACTGATCGGATCACCACCACACGCCGATAGGATTAGAAGCGGCGAGGCCAAGCAAAGAGCGCTCCGCATATTCATTAACCCATTGTCGGGATCACGAAGGCATTCGATCCATCGCCGCCGCCATCGGGCCAGCGCTGTGTGATCTTCTTCACCTTGGTCCAGAACTTCAAGCCTTCGGTTCCATACTGGTCGATATCGCCGAAGCCGGAGCGCTTCCACCCTCCAAAACTGTGATAGCTTACCGGCACGGGGATCGGCACGTTCACGCCAACCATACCGACGTTGACCCGGCTCGCGAACTCCCGCGCGGCGTGGCCATTGCGAGTGAAGATGGCAACGCCGTTCCCGTATTGATGTTCGCTCGGTAGGCGCACCGCCTCCTCAAAATCCTTAGCGCGCACAATCTGAAGCACGGGGCCAAAGATTTCCTCCTGATAGCTTTTCATGTCAGGTGTGACGCGGTCAATCAGGGTCGGGCCTACAAAAAAGCCATTTTCATGACCTTGCAAGGTAAAGCCGCGGCCATCGACAACGATTTCGCCGCCTTCATCTTCTGCGGTCGTGATCCATTGCTCGACCCGAGCCTTGTGTTCGGGCGTAACGACAGGGCCGTAATGCGCATCGGGATCGTTCGAGACACCTACGCGCAGGGCATTGATCGCCGGGATCAGCTTCTCCCTAAGTCGTTCAGCGGTATCCTCTCCCACAGGTACAACGACCGGCAGTGCCATGCACCGCTCTCCGGCCGAGCCGAACGCCGCCCCGGAAAGGTCGTTCACAACCTGGTCCAGATCAGCATCGGGCATAACGATGCCGTGGTTCTTGGCGCCGCCAAAGGCCTGAACGCGCTTCGCGTTCGCGGTGCCGCGCGAGTAGATGTATTGCGCGATGTCGGAAGAACCGACGAAGCTGATGGCCGGAATGTCAGGGTGTTCGATGATCGCATCGACCATTTCCTTGTCACCGTGAACCACTTGCAGCAGCCCCTCCGGCGCCCCTGCCTCCAGAAACAATTCGGCAAGCCGCACAGGTACTGAAGGATCACGTTCCGAGGGTTTCAGGATGAAGGCGTTGCCCGCTGCGCAGGCCATGCCGAACATCCACATCGGGATCATCGCAGGGAAATTGAAAGGGGTGATGCCAGCACCGATGCCAAGCGGCTGGCGCGTCGAATACACATCAATGCCCGGGCCTGCGCCCTGGGTATACTCCCCCTTGAGAACCTGAGGGATGCCGCAAGCGTATTCGATGACTTCGAGGCCGCGTTGAACATCACCTTTGGCATCGTCGATCACCTTGCCATGCTCTGATGAAAGCAGCTCTGCGAGGCTTTGCATGTTCGCTTCTATCAGCTCTTTGAACTTGAACATTACACGGGCGCGCTTTTGCGGATTGGTTGCTGCCCATTCCGGTTGCACGCGCTTCGCGTTAGCGACGGCCTGATCGAGCAGCGCCGCGTCGCCCAAAGCCACTTCCGCCTGAACCTCGCCGGTCGATGGGTTCCAGATCTGATGCTTACGGCTAGGCGCCGGGCTGTCGCCAACAATAAAATGGTCAACTTGACGCATGAGGGTGAGTCTCCTGTCTCTCTTGCGCGCTTCAATCGCAGGCGACGCGCGGCGGGGCAAGGGGGTGGCCCCCTCACAAAAGTGGGATGCGTTAGAATACTGTGCAATTCACGCGAAATATTCTAACGCCAAGTGTGAACGAGTTCGAGGGGTGTGATGATGGCAGATGGCCTCACAATGAAAATGCGGTCCTGGTTGTTTGCGCCGGGTGACAGCGAAAAGAAGATGGGAAAGGCCGCCGCGAGTGCAGCGGATATAGTCATCTTTGACCTGGAAGATGCCGTGGCCGAGGAAAACAAGCCTGCCGCGCGCACATTCATCCATGATTTTCTGGCGGGCAAGACGGGCGAAAATCAGCGCCTTTGGGTCCGGGTCAATCCGCTGGATGGCAAGCACACCCTTACCGATCTTGCAGCGATAATGCCGGGTAGGCCCGGCGGGATCATGCTGCCCAAAGTGTACGGCAGGCAGGATGCCGAGCTGCTGGATCATTATCTGTCCGCGCTCGAAGTCGCACACGGGATTGATGAAGGATCAACGCCGGTTATCGTCCTCGTCACTGAAACGGCGCAGAGCATGTTCCACACCGGCGATTTCAATGGCGTGCGACGCCTTGCCGCGATGACCTGGGGGGCAGAAGATCTGGCCGACTCTATCGGAGCAGCGTCAAACCTGAATGCTGATGGCAGCTATGCCTTCACCTATGAAATGGCGCGCAGTCTTTGCCTGCTGGGGGCCGCGACCGCAGGTGTTCCTGCAATCGAGACGATCTCTGCAAATTTCCGCGATCTGGATGGGTTGAAAGATCGTGCGCAAATGGTTCGCCGCAGCGGCTATCGCGGAATGCTAGCGATTCATCCGGCGCAGATCGATGTTATCAATGCTGCCTTCACGCCCAGCGAAGAGGAAATCGCAGAAGCGCGCGAAATCATCGCCGTGTTTGAAGCCAATCCGGGCGTTGGCGCAATCGGGTACAAGGGCGGCATGCTTGACCGGCCGCACCTTTCTCGCGCGCAGCAACTGCTGGCGCAGGTGGAAGGTTAGCCAGCCATTTCAGCGATATGGCGCAGTGCCTCTTTGGCATATTCAGGCCGGCATATCAGCAGGTCCGGCATGTAAACGTCGGCTTGGTTGTAGATCATCGGTGATCCATCGATGCGCGAGCAATGCAGACCGTGCGCAGCAGCGACAGCTGCCGGTGCGCAGCTGTCCCACTCATATTGTCCGCCCGAATGCAGGTAGATTTCCGCCTCGCCGCGTACGACCGCCATGGCTTTCGCGCCCGCACTGCCCATGCCGACAAGTTCTCCGCCCATTTTCTCGCAAACAGCCTGAGCTTCTTTTGCAGGACGCGTGCGGCTCACAACAAAGCGTGGTCGTCCGGCTGCTTTGTGCAGCGGCGTTGGCTGGTCCGAGCGCAGCACCAGATCGAGGCCAGGAAGGGCAACGGCACCAATTTCGGGTCTTCCATCTATCGCGAGCGCGACATGCACCGCCCAGTCCGTGCGTGCCTCGCCGTACTCGCGGGTGCCGTCGACGGGATCGATGATCCAAGTGCGCGATTTTGTCAGGCGTTTCTTCGTATCCTTGCTTTCCTCGGAAAGCAGGCCGTCATCCGGCCGTAGATGTCGCAGAGCGTGCACAAGGAACTGGTTCGCGGTTTCATCACCTGCCTTGCCCAGCGGTTTTCCATCGATCAGTTCAGATCCGCGGACCTCAAGCAGAATTCTGCCCGCGGTCTCAGCCAGTGTCGCGGCCAGTTGTGAATCCGTCATAGCCCCGCTCATTTTAGCGGCCTGATCTTGCCGATGATGTATTCGGCAGCTTCAACCGGCGTCATCTCTACCGTGTTGACCACGATATCGGGATTTTCGGGTGGTTCGTAAGGGCTGTCGATCCCCGTGAAATTCTTCAGCTTCCCTTCGCGTGCCTTTTTGTAAAGGCCCTTCACATCGCGCTCCTCGGCGACCTCCAGTGGCGTATCGACAAACACTTCAATAAACTCGCCATCAGGCAGCATATCGCGCACCATCTGCCGTTCTGCGCGGAAGGGCGAGATGAAGGCGGTGAGGACGATGAGGCCTGCATCCGCCATCAGCTTGGCAACCTCGCCGATGCGCCGGATATTCTCGATCCTGTCGGCCTCGGTAAAGCCTAAATCCTTGTTAAGCCCGTGACGGACATTGTCCCCATCGAGCAGGAAGGTATGGCGGTTCATCATGTTAAGCAACTGTTCGACCTCGTTGGCGATAGTCGATTTGCCTGAGCCCGAAAGCCCGGTGAACCATAGCACAAGCGGCTTTTGGTTCTTGAGGTTCGCATGCTCCTCCCGCCCGATGGTGGTTGGCTGCCAGTGCACGTTTTGCGCGCGGCGCAGACTGAAATGCAGCATGCCGGCACCAACGGTCGCATTGGTGAACTTGTCGATCAGAATAAACCCGCCAAGCTGACGGCTGGTCGCATATGCTTCAAAAGTGATCGGCTTGTCGGTGGCAAGCTCGGCAACGCCAATGCTGTTAAGCTCAAGCGTTTTGGCCGCGAGATGCTCGAATGAGTTTACGTCGACTTCGTATTTTGGCTCCTGAACGGTCGCGGTAACCATCTGGCTGCCGATCTTCATCCAATAACCGCGCCCGGGTTTGAGCGCGCTTTCGTCCATCCACACGATTGTCGCCTCGAACTGGTCTGAGGCCTCGGGAGGGTCTTCGGCAGTCGCAATCACATCGCCGCGGCTGCAATCGACCTCGTCATTCAGCGTGATCGTGACCGATTGACCTGCAACGCCTTCTTCTAGATCACCATCGAAAGTCGTGATCGTTTTGACGGTGCTGGTCTTGCCCGCAGGCACAATGCGCACCGGATCGCCCGGTTTGATCGTGCCGTCGGTGATGAGACCGGCAAACCCGCGAAAGTCGAGGTTGGGGCGGTTGACCCACTGCACAGGCATCCGGAACGAACGCTCCTGAGCGGCGGTATTCGCCAATTCAACCGTTTCAAGATGTTCGATCAGGGCGGGGCCGGAATACCATCCTGTGTTGTCGGACGGCGCTGATGTGATGTTGTCGCCCTTGAATCCTGAAATCGGGATCGCGGTGAACTTTTCTATACCAACCTCGTTGGCGAAGGCGGTGTAGTCTTCGACGATGGTGTCGAAGGTGGCCTGATCATAACTGACCAGATCCATCTTGTTCACGGCCAGCACCAGATGTTTGATGCCGAGCAGATGAACCAGGTACGAATGTCGGCGCGTCTGCTGAAGCACGCCCTTGCGCGCATCGACTAGGATGACTGCGAGGTCGGCGGTCGATGCGCCAGTGACCATGTTGCGCGTGTACTGTTCGTGTCCCGGCGTGTCGGCAACGATGAACTTGCGCTTTTCGGTCGTGAAAAAGCGGTAGGCGACGTCGATTGTGATGCCCTGTTCGCGCTCGGCGGCAAGACCATCCACCAGCAGTGCAAAATCGATCTCTTCGCCCTGC
>CALLQC010000182.1 GCA_938015255.1 uncultured Erythrobacter sp. | reverse complement strand
CGCCTGCGCGAAAGCCCGGCCATGGCGCTGTCAGGGGGTGAACGACGCCGCTGCGAGATAGCGCGCGCGTTGGCGGCCAAGCCATCGATCATGCTGCTGGACGAACCCTTTGCCGGGATCGATCCGCTTTCGATCAGCGATATTCGCGACCTGGTGAAAGACCTTAAAGGCCGCGGAATCGGCGTGCTTATTACCGATCACAATGTCCGCGAAACGCTGGATATCGTCGACCGGGCCTGCATCATCTATGGCGGTCAGGTTCTGTTCGCGGGAACACCGCAGGATCTCGTCGCCGACGAGAATGTAAAGCGGCTCTACCTTGGAGAGGGCTTCACGCTCTAGCAGGTATCGCCATGGCGCTCGGACCCAGACTGGACCTTCGCCAATCGCAGCAATTGGTGATGACGCCGCAATTGCAGCAGGCGATCAAGCTGCTGGCTGCCTCGAACCTCGAGATCGAAAGTTTTATTGGTGATGCGCTGGAGAGCAATCCACTGCTGGAGGGCGGAGCCGTGTCCAGCGAGGAAGGCGGCCAGAATGAGCCCGACGATATCCCGCGTGAGGAGTTCACATCGGACCAGTTGATGGCGCAGGGCCAAGGCGAGGCAGAGGCTCCGCTGGATATCGATGCAGGTGCGCTAGACCGCGACCGGGATACCGGTGATGCAAATCGAAGCGCCGAATGGGGGTCTGCCGCGGGCGGCTCTGTTGCCGTGGACGACTTGCCAGATATCGATGCAATGCGCGCAGCGGATATCACCTTGGTCGAGCATCTGGGCGAGCAAGTCGGCGCGATTGCCTGTAACCCCAAAGAGGCTTTTATCGCCCGCCATCTGATCGGACTATTGGATGATGCAGGTTATCTTACGGCTGACCTGCGCGATGTAGCGCGCGACCTGTCCGTCACCACTGACGATGTTGAAGACGGGCTGACAGTGGTGCAAATGCTTGACCCAACCGGCGTTGGAGCCCGCGATCTTGCCGAATGCCTCGCGCTCCAGGCCAAAGAGGCTGACCGGTTCGATCCATGCATGGAGGCGCTGATCGGCAATCTCGACCTTGTCGCGCGGGGCGAAGTTGAACGGCTCAAGCGATTGTGCCGGGTCGATGACGAGGATTTTGCCGATATGCTGCGCGAACTGCGCGGCTATGATCCAAAGCCCGGGCTAGCCTTCGCCCCAACGTCGGACGATACGGTCGTGCCCGATGTATTGCTGTCTGCCAAGGATGATGGCGGATGGGATATCAAGCTTAACGAAAGCACTCTCCCACGCCTCGTCGTTAACCGGGATTACTATGTAGAGCTGAACAACGGCGCGCCCGGTAGCGAAGCGCAGGCGTGGCTCAAGGAAAAGCTTGCCGATGCGCACTGGTTGATCCGCGCGCTCGACCAGCGCCAGAAAACCATTCTCAAGACCGCCGCCGAGATCGTGAAGCAACAGGACGGCTTTTTCCGGCGCGGGGTTTCGGAGCTGCGGCCACTGACATTGCGAGAGGTTGCGGAGCAAATCGATATGCACGAAAGCACAGTCAGCCGAGTGACGAGCAACAAGTACCTCCATTGCGACCGCGGCACATTTGAACTCAAATACTTCTTCACCAGCGGGGTGGCGTCATCCGACGGCGAAGGCGCTTCGTCCGAGGCGATCAAGGCCCGGATCAAGGCGCTGACCGATACCGAAGACCCGAAAAAGGTGCTGAGCGATCAGAAGCTCGCCGACATGCTGGGCGAAGAAGGTTTCGAGCTGGCACGGCGGACCGTCGCCAAATATCGCGAAGCGGCCGGGATCGGTTCGTCGGCACAAAGGCGCCGTGCGAAGAAGCTTGCGGGAATTTGAGTCTTTGCTTTTTAGCAGCGCATCCGCGCCGCGATGTCCTCGCTCACGCGATCAAAGATCGCGTCGCTGCGGGCGGGCGCCCTTGCGGTCGCTGGCGCGACAGAGCTGCAGCGACTTCATTGCAACGTAGCATCAATTCGACGCCGCAGGCGTCGCAAGCGCGACTGCGCGCCCGAGCCTATGCGAGGAAGCCGAGCGAGCCGTATGGCTCGCGCCCGGCGTTTGCGGGCGTTTTGAAAACACCTGTTACCTCAAAGACTCACAAAAAATTAACGGACCCATTTACGGCGCGTTAACCTTTTCCGTTCAGATGTTGTGTGGTTAATACATGGCAACACCTCTTAGCGAGGAGTTACCGCGAGAGATTACCTCATCCTAAACGGGGCAAATTAGGGGACCGGAAATGCGAGTGCTTTTGATTGAGGACGAGCCGACAACGGCGAAAGCCATCGAGCTCATGCTCACCACCGAAGGCTTCAATGTCTACTCGACCGATCTTGGCGAAGAAGGCCTCGATCTGGGTAAGCTGTATGATTACGATATCATCCTGCTCGATCTGAATCTGCCGGACATGCATGGCTATGACGTGCTCAAGAAGCTGCGCGTCGCCAAAGTGCAAACGCCCGTTCTGATCCTTTCCGGTATCGCTGAAATGGATAGCAAGATCCGCTCATTCGGCTTTGGTGCCGATGATTACGTGACCAAGCCGTTCCACCGCGAAGAACTCGTCGCCCGCATTCACGCTGTTGTTCGCCGTTCAAAGGGCCACAGCCAGTCGATCATCCGCACCGGCAAGCTCGCTGTGAACCTCGATGCGAAAACTGTCGAAGTCGACGGCGCCCGCGTTCACCTGACTGGCAAGGAATATGCCATGCTCGAGCTGCTCAGCTTGCGCAAAGGCACCACGCTGACCAAGGAAATGTTCCTCAACCACCTCTATGGCGGGATGGACGAGCCGGAACTCAAGATCATCGACGTCTTCATCTGCAAGCTGCGCAAAAAGCTCAGCCATGCATGCGGCGGTGAGAACTACATCGAAACCGTCTGGGGCCGCGGATATGTGCTGCGCGACCCGAACGAGGAAGCCGAAGCCGCATAAGGTCGCTTCCACTCCTGGAATATCGAAAACGCCCGCAGCCTCGCGCCGCGGGCGTTTTTCGTTCAGCCCTGCTTTGCCAGTGCGCCGAAATCACCGCCTGTCGGCTCCTGAAAGACACGCAGGTCAAATTCCGGCAAGATTGCGAGCAGGTGATCGAAAATATCGGCCTGTATACCTTCGTACACTTCCCACGCGGTCGTATCGGTGAAGCAATAAATCTCCAGCGGAACACCCTGCGGGCCCGGTGGCAATTGACGCACCATGATCAGGAAATTCTCGCTGACCTGCGGATGCCACCGAATATAGGCAGCCATATACGCGCGCAGCGTGCCAATGTTGGTAAGGCGCCGCGCATTCACCGGCACCGCGTCTTCGCCTGAAAGCTCCGCATCGTTCCAGCGGGCAATCTCCTCTCGCTTGTCCGCAAGATAGGGTTTGAGGATGCGGAATTTCTTAAGCTCCACCACCTCCTCATCGCTCAGAAAGCGGACTGAATTCTGATCAATCGTCAGCGAACGCTTGATCCGTCTCCCTCCGCTCTCGCTCATCCCCCTCCAGTTCTGGTAGGCGTCCGAAACAAGACGGTGGGTGGGAATGGTAACAATCGTCTTGTCGAAATTCTGCACCTTGACGGTATGCAGGGATATATCGATCACATCGCCATCGGCGCTCATGCTGGGCATGGTGATCCAGTCGCCCACGCGCAGCATATCCTGCGTGGTCAGTTGCACGCTCGCGACCAGGCTCAAGATCGTATCCTTGAACACCAGCAGCAAGACAGCGGTGATCGCGCCCAGCCCGGAAAGCAGCAGCAGCGGGGACTGGTCGATCAGAACCGAAATCAGAACAATCGCCGCGCCGCACAGCACGATGATCTTTACAACCTGGACGAACCCCTTAATCGGTTTGTTCTTCGAACGCGGCAGCCGCTCATACAGCTCGTTGGCATAAGTCAGCCCTTTGACAATCGCCATCGCGACCGAAAGCACGATCAGCGCCTGCGCCACATTGCGGACCACTGTGTAAACATCGTCCGGCAGGTACGGGACCAGGCCGATCCCGCGCGAGATCACAAGAAGCGGTGCCGCTGTGGCGAGCCATGCGGCCGCCTTGTCTATCGTGAGCGATTTTTCATCCAGATAGGGCGCAGCAATCCGCAGGATCACATGCTTCAGCAGATAATTGACCGCCAGTGAAGCAACGCCCAGCAGAACAAGACCGATCAGGGACTGGGCCCAAAGCGGCTGCGAATAGAACGTATCGGTTAGAGCTTGCATAGGCGGGCGCTATACGGGCATCATCCATGCGGCCTCAACCCCCGATCGGCACTGGACAAAACCGCCACAGCACGACTACCGCGCTCGCACTATGTCAGCATTCAAAGAAGGCGACCCCACCACGCTCAACCGGCTTTACGGTCGCAGCATCGGCAAGCCGCTGCGTGGCCGCCAACAGGGGCTCGTCGACAATCTCCTTCCGCAAATCGCCGTACCCGCCGAAGGTCCGGTTACAGCGGAAGGGTTGTTTGGCGAGGATTGCCCGCTTCATTTCGAGATCGGCTTTGGCAGCGGTGAGCATCTGGCTTACCGTGCAGACCTGCTCCCCAATCACGGATTTATTGGTGCAGAACCGTTTCTGAACGGGGTAGCAGCGGCGCTTGGCCATGTAGAAGAGCAGAAGCTTTCGAACGTCCGGTTGCATCACGGCGATGCGATCGAGGCGCTGCAGCGTGTCCCCGATGGCGCACTGACGATGTGCTATCTGCTCCATCCCGATCCCTGGCCCAAGAACAAGCATGCCAAGCGCAGGATGATGAATGATGGCCCCGTTTCGCTCATCGCGCAGAAGATGAAACCTGGCGGTGAGTTCCGTTTCGGCACCGATCATGACATCTATTTGCGCCACGCGCTCATGGTGATGCAGCGCCATACAGACAAATTTGAGTGGGTCGTTGAAGGCCCGGCGAGCTGGCAAAACCGCCCGAGCGGTTGGTCCGAAACCCGGTACGAAACAAAGGCGCGCGAAGTGTTCGGGCACGAAGTGTGGTACTTCCGCTTCAGGCGCAGATAGCCTGAGGCCTTACGCGTGCGATCGAAGGGGCATTCACGATGACATCACGGCGGCAATTTCTTGGCGGGCTTGCAGTGGCAACGGGCGCGCTTGCGGCATGCCGCGAGGTTTCGCCCAGCGCAAACGGTGACCGGGCACCAAATTCCGATGCGGTCACACTAACCGAGACGGACCTTGAAGACGCGCTGGTCGGCAGCTCCTATCTCGGCACTGGAGGCGGCGGAAGCCTTGCCCGGGCGCGAGAGCTCATCGCAAAGGATCTTGCCGCTGGCCTCACCTTCTCGATGATCCCGGTGACCGCGCTGTCTGATACGGACAGGGTCGCCTGCCCCTATGGTCTGGCCAGCCTTGCCGATACGAGTGCGGATATGCAGGCGCGGCTGGATGCGCTCGAAAATCCGGTTGAGGAGCCCGTGCAGGCCGCCTTTGAAACGCTCGAAAAGCATATCAGCCAAAAATTTGCCGGCGTCATCATGGGCGAAATCGGGCCGCTCAGCCTCGCCGAAGGCCTTTCCATCGCAGCCCGGCTCGGCGTGCCCGCCCTTGATGCAGACACGGTCGGACGCGCTGTTCCAGAAATCAATCAGCATTCAGTGAAGGTCGCCGGTATCCCGCTGACACCGATTGGCGCTGCTACCCCGTTTGGCGATGAACTGGTTGTTGGCAAGCTGGGCGATCCGACACGTGCAGAAGATATCCTGCGCTCCATTGCCGTTGTCAGCCGGGTGTGCGGGGTGACTGACAGCCCCATCACTGGCGCGCAGGCGAAACAGCCCGGAACGCTTGTCACCGATAGCCTCACACTGGCGCGATCAATCGGCAAGGCGGTTCGCGATGCCAAAGCAGCCGGAAGCGATTCCATCGAGGCCGCACGGGCGGCAGGCGACGGGTACCTTCTGTTCACCGGCACGGTCTCGGATTTTGACTGGCGCGATGAGGACGGGTTTCTCGTTGGCGAGGTCAGCATTTCCGGCACGGGTGATTTCGCCGGGCAAAGCTTCGTTTCCGATGTCAAGAACGAGCATCTGGTGGCCCGCCGCGATGGCGCAGTCGTCGCGTCGTGCCCCGATCTTGTCAGTATAGTCGACCTTGCAACCGCAGACGGCGTAAACAATCCGGATTATGAACGCGGGCAAGAAGTCGCGGTACTCGGCTTCCGCTGCGATCCGCTTTGGCGAAGCGAGGCAGGTCTCGCCGTCTTTAGCCCGCGCTATTTCGGGTATGATCTGGACTATGTCCCGATTGAAGAACTGCTAGCCTAACGCTTCCAGCAATGCGGCGCTGTCTTGTGCATTATTATAGAGATGCGGCGTCACGCGCAGCGATGTGCCTCTCAGCGACACGTGAATATCAGCAGCCGCCAGTTTCTCCGTCAGTCCGGCGGGGACCTGCCCTGAAAAGTTGAGAGACAGGAAATGCGGGGCGCGGATACCAATCTCAGCTGAGGCAAACCCAAGGCTATCGGCGCCGCTGGCTATCGCATCGGTGGCCTTGCCCAGAGTGTGAGCGATCCGGTCAACTCCAAACTCAAGCAGGAAATCAAACGCCGCACTCGCGCCCAGCAGCAGCGGCGGATTGGATTTCTCGCCCATATCAAAGCGCCGCGCGCCGGGTTGAAAATCGTCCCGGTAATCAACCAGATTGGCGAAATCTTCCGACCCGCTGCGATTGATCCAATTGTGCTCCAACGGCTCGCCATCGTGATGCTTTGGCGAAACATACAGCATGCCAATCCCATAAGGACCCATCAGCCATTTGTAGCAGGCAGCAACCGCAAAATCGGGTCGGACCTTTGTAAAATCGATCGGCATCGCGCCGAGCGACTGCGTCAGGTCGAGCACCAGAGCGGCTCCGTTCTCGCGGCAAGCCACGCCAACGCGTTCAAGATCGACAATCCGCCCGTCGGCCCAATGGCAATGCGGCACGGCAACAATCGCTGTTTCCGGCCCTATTGCCTCGATCACCGCATCGCTCCAGCAGCTCTGGGATGGCCGGTGCACACCTATGACCTTACCGTCACTTCTCCGCGCGAGGTCTTGCCAGACATAGATGTTGGACGGAAACTGATCGGCCAGCGTCACGATGGTTTCGCTCCGCGCAAACGGCAGATTTCTGGCAGCGACGGCAAGTGCGTAGCTGACAGATGGCACAATCGCGATGCAATCCGAGCTGACGCCGGCGATTTGCGCTGCCTTGCCGCGAAACTGCTCGGCAACGGAAAAGAAATCCGCCGGTTTGAAATTCCACGGAGTTTCCTTCAGCTGGGCAGCATCCTGCATTGCACGCGTCACGTCATGCGAGAGCGGTGCCATATACGCGCAGTTGAGATAATGCACATTGGCCGGAACCGCGAACCGGTCCCGTTGGCATTCAATGATGTCCATCGCGCACTCCTGCGTCAGCCGACAACTCCTGCCCCGGCGAGCACAGCCAGGGTCAAGACGTCGGGCGCATTGGCGGTCATCGGAGCGATCTGGACCGGCTTGTCCATGCCGAGCAACATCGGGCCTACTGTCGCGTTCGCACCGAGCTCTCGCAAAAGCTTGGCAGACAGATTGGCCGATTGCAGGCCCGGCATGATCAGCACATTGGCCGGAGCAGACAAGCGGCTGAACGGGTACAGCTCCATGACTTTCGGGTTGAGCGCAGCATCGGGTGCCATTTCGCCTTCATATTCGAAACCCGGATCCTCCCGGTCAAGGATGGCAACAGCATCGCGAATGTTGCTGAGCCATTGACCGGACGGGTTGCCGAAGGTCGAATATGAAAGGAAAGCGACGCGCGGTTCGTGCCCCATCCGCCTTGCAACAGCGGCCGTTTCTTTCGCGATATGCGCGAGTTCTTCAGAAGTGGGCCGTTCATTGATCGTGGTGTCGGCCAGAAACGTGGTGTGGTTCTTCCCGATCATCATGTGAATGCCGAACGGCAGCGCGCCCGGCTTCTTGTCGAGCACCAGGTTCACCTCGCGCACGGTCTGGGCGAAGGTCCGCGTCAATCCGCTGATCACGCCGTCACCATGGCCAAGCGCGACAAGCAGGGCCGCGAAAACATTACGCTCCTGATTGACCATTCGGCGCACGTCACGCTCGGTATAGCCGCGCCGCTGGAGCCGCTTGTAAAGGTAATCGACCATTTCAGGCACATGCTTGCTATCCGCCGAGTTCTGGATTTCGAAACTGCCCGGATCGGATACCGAAAGCTGGTGGAGTTTATCGAGCACTGCCTTTGTACGGCCCACCAGAATCGGTTCGCCATAGCCGAAATCGCGGAACTGGATCGCCGCGCGAAGCACCACTTCCTCTTCCGCTTCGGCAAAAACCATCCGCTTGGGATTGGCGCGTGCCTCGTTGTAAACGCCCGTCAGCACCGATGTGGTCGGGTTGAGGCGCGAGCGCAGTTTGGTGCTGTATTCGTCAAAATCCTCGATCCGGGTCTTCGCCACGCCCGAATCCATTGCCGCCTTTGCCACAGCGCTCGAAACGACTTCGATCAAACGCGGGTCAAACGGAGCCGGAATGATATAGTCGGTCCCGAATTTCTGGTTCTTGCCATAGGCGCTGGCGACCTCTTCAGGCACGCGCTCGCGGGCGAGCTCGGCGATGGCGGTTGCCGCTGCCACCTTCATTTCCTCATTGATCGTGGTCGCCTGCACATCGAGCGCGCCGCGGAAAATAAATGGAAAACCCAGGACGTTGTTGACCTGATTGGGAAAGTCGCTGCGTCCGGTGGCGATGATCGCATCGGGTCGCACGGCCTTCGCTTCGTCAGGCATGATTTCGGGCGTCGGATTGGCCATTGCAAAGATGATCGGCTTGTCCGCCATCTTCTTGACCCACTCAGGCTTGAGCGCACCGGCCGCGGAAAGGCCGAGAAAGATATCCGCGCCGTTAAGCGCCTCTTCCAGATCCTTTGCATCGGTCTCGACCGCGTGCGCGCTCTTCCACTGGTCGACATTTTCGCGGCCCGGCGTGATCGGTCCGGAACGGTCGCACATGATCACGTTTTCATGCGGCACGCCCATCGCCTTGACGAGCGCGGTACAGGCAATCGCCGCAGCGCCGGCGCCGTTCACGACAATCTTCACGTCCTTGATATCGCGGTCCGTCAGATGGCAGGCGTTCAGCAGACCGGCCGCGGTGATGATCGCAGTGCCGTGCTGATCATCATGCATGACCGGGATGTTCATGCGCTCACGCAGCGCCGCTTCGATTATGAAGCATTCGGGCGCCTTGATATCTTCCAGATTGATGCCGCCAAAGGTGGGCTCCATCAGCGCAACCGCATTGATGAAGGCTTCGGGATCCTCGGTATCAAGCTCAATATCGATGGAATCGACATCCGCGAAACGTTTGAACAGGACCGCCTTGCCTTCCATCACCGGCTTGGACGCAAGCGCTCCTAGATTGCCAAGGCCGAGAATGGCCGAACCGTTGGAAATCACAGCCACAAGATTGGCTTTGGCAGTGTAGCGTGCGGCGAGCGAGGGATCTTCAGCGATTGCCTCCACCGGGACCGCGACGCCGGGCGAATAGGCCAGACTGAGATCGCGCTGCGAGGTCATCGGCTTGGTCGCGACAATCTCGAGCTTACCAGGGCGGATCGTCTCGTGATAAAACAGCGCCTCGCGGCTCGTAAATCCGCCTTTGCGTCCGCCTGATTGATCGCCCGCCATTGTGTATCCCCCAACTGATAAATTGATCGTGAGACCGGTTTAGCGGCGCTCTTCGGCAAACGATAGGGGAAACACTGTGCGCTGCCGTATCGAATCACCCGGGTCGGGGCTACGCCTTTCAGATGGCCGCCAAAAGCGCATCCCAGCCGACGCCGATGATGTCGCAATATCTCGCTCTGAAACAGGAGGCGAGCGGATCGCTGCTTTTCTACCGTATGGGCGATTTTTTCGAGCTGTTTTTTGACGATGCGCGCGTGGCCGCCGGTATTCTGGATATCGCGCTGACGACCCGCGGCGAACATGACGGGCAGCCCGTACCGATGTGCGGTGTGCCTGTGCATGCTGCCGAAGGCTATCTCGCGCGGCTGATCAAGGCCGGATGCCGGGTCGCCATTGCCGAACAGGTCGAAACGCCGGACGAGGCCAAGGCCAGAGCCAAGCGCGAAGGCAAACCTTCGTCAAAGGCGCTGGTTAAACGCGATATTGTGCGGTTCGTTACCGCCGGAACACTCACCGAAGAGGCCCTGCTCAATCCGCGCAGTGCCAATCTGCTTGCAGCGCTCGCCGAAGTACGCGGGACAATCGGCATTGCAAGCTGCGATATCTCCACCGGGGTCATGGTCCTGGAAGAATGCGCCCCGGACATGCTCGGCGCGGAGCTTGCCCGGATTGGTGCGACTGAAATCGTTGTGCCGGAAGACTGGAGCCACGGCCCTGAAGAGGTGAGCCATCATGCGAAGGCAACCTTCTCCAGCGATGCAGGGACAGAGCGGCTTCGGTCACTTCACGGCGTCTCGACGCTCGATGGATTCGGCGAATTTTCGCGCGCAATGCTGGGCGCAGCGGGTGGGCTCATCGCCTATCTCGACCATGTCGGACGCGGATCCCTGCCTCTGCTCCTGCCGCCGGTTTTGCGCGCCAGTGCTTCGGGTATGGCGATGGATGAGGCCACGAGGTCGAGCCTCGAGATATTGCAAAGCGCGACCGGCGGCCGGAGCGGAAGCCTGATCGCAGCGCTTGATCGCTGTTCGACGGGTGCCGGGGCGCGTCTGCTTGCCGAAGACCTGTCTGCCCCGCTGCTGGATGCACACCGGATCGATCAACGGCTTGCACTGGTGCAGTTCTGGCGCGACCGCCCGATTGAGAGGGCAGACCTGCGAGAGGCGCTGAGGTCGCTTCCCGATATCGGGCGCGCGCTTGGCCGTGTTGTTGCGGGGCGCGGCAGTCCGCGCGACCTGGGCCAGATCCGGGACGGTCTGGGCGAGGCCCGGCGTATTCACGACAGGCTTTCAGCCGAAGCCGACCGCCCCGCCCTGCTCGACCATTTGCTGCCTGATCTGACAGGCCATGGTGCTCTCATCGATCACCTCTCCCGGGCGCTGGTCGCCTCACCTCCGACCGAACGCAGCAATGGCGGCTTTATCGCTGACGGCTATGACGCAAGTCTGGATGAGCTGCGTGATGTTTCGGGCAATGCGCGCCGCGCCATTGCCGCAATGGAGGCACGCTACCGCGACGAAACAGGCATTGCCTCGCTTAAGATCAAGCATAACGGTGTGCTGGGCTATTTCATCGAAGTGCCAAGCCGCCACGGCGATGCATTGATGGACGCTGATAGCGGCTTCACACACCGGCAGACAATGAAAGGGGCGGTGCGATTCAACTCGCTCAGCCTGCACGAAGAAGCATCGCGCATTTCCGAAGCAGGCGGGCGGGCGCTTGCGGCAGAAGAGGCACATTTTGAGGAGCTGATTGCCGAGGTAAACGCTGCGCGCGAAGCGATAGCCGCAACAGCCGCGGCGCTCGCAAGGATCGATGTCGCGGCAGGAAATGCTGAACGCGCGGCCGAGGGTGATTGGTGCCGTCCGGCCATAAGCGATGGCGCGCAGCTGGCGATAACCGGCGGACGCCATCCGGTTGTTGAAGCGGCCCTGGCCAAGGCCGGCGACCGCTTTGTCGCCAATGACTGCTCGCTCGCCCAGCACGACCGGCTTTGGCTGATCGGCGGGCCGAATATGGGCGGCAAATCGACCTTTCTCAGGCAGAATGCCCTGATCGTGCTGATGGCGCAGGCAGGGTGCTTTGTCCCCGCTGACAACGCGCGCATCGGTCTGGTTGATCGGCTGTTCAGCCGCGTCGGCGCGTCAGACAATCTCGCACGAGGCCGGTCGACCTTCATGGTTGAAATGGTCGAGACAGCAGCAATTCTCAGCCAGGCGAGCGACCGCAGCTTTGTGATTCTGGATGAGGTCGGGCGCGGGACATCAACCTATGATGGCCTCGCATTGGCGTGGGCGGTGGTCGAGGCGGTGCATTCTCGCATCATGTGCCGCTGCCTGTTTGCAACGCATTACCATGAACTTGCGCGGCTTGCTGAAAGCTGTGAAGCTTTGTCGCTGCATCATGTTCGCGCGCGCGAGTGGAAAGGCGATCTGGTCCTCCTGCACGAGCTGGCCGAAGGGCCCGCAGACCGATCATACGGCCTCGCCGTTGCCAAGCTGGCGGGCGTCCCTGCCCCGGTAGTGAAGCGCGCGGCGCAGGTTCTGGCAAAGCTCGAGGAAGCTCGTAGCGAAACCGGCGGGATCGCCGCAGGCCTTGGCGAATTACCACTGTTCGCCGCCGCTGCGCAGGATAGCGAACCCGAACTATCGGCAGAGCAAAAGGTCGCAAATCGGCTGAGAGACGCCGATCTCGATGCGCTGTCGCCAAGAGAAGCTCTTGATTTTATGTATGAATTAAAGCGCGAGATCGTGGCTACCGAAACTTAACCGCTTGTTCGGTATAGATAACGGCATGATTGGCGGACTGTTCAAAAATCCGAAGGCCGCATTGGCCTATGTTGCTTTCACTTTGGTGGGAGTGTGGCTCTTTGTGGGGACTGAAAGTTCGCCGGGCAGCCTGCAGCAGACGGTAAGCCAGTTTAGCGATGGCAAGACCGCACAGGACCGTGCGGCCGAACGCAAGTTCGGCGGTTCGCAGCCCGCCCAAAGTGAAAACCCGAACAATGCAGTTGGGGGCAATCGCCGAGCGAAGCCGAAAAAATCGGCCGAGGAAGAGGGCGAGTTCGTCGGCTTCGCAACCGATGAAGACCTGCTCGACGGGGCCGACGGTTTTGACCCTACGCCGGAAGACGTCTTTGACGGTTTCGATCCTACTCCGGAAGAAGAAGGAATGCCGCGCCTGAGCGATCAGGACAAGCGCGACGCAGAAAAAGCCTTTGGCGGCTGGGCCACGGAGCCGGAGGGCGAAGAGTAAGCGTCAGCCCAGCTGGCCGATCTCCATCAGGCATCTGATCCGTATTTTGATGTGTTGTCATCATGGTTCGGTTCGCCTGCAAAAGCGCTGTTATCGATCCGCCCCGTATCCTCCATTTCCTGCATATGATCGATAATGTCGGTTTCGCTGCCGGCAACGCCGTCAACAGAACTCGATTCAACCTTAAGGCTCTCGACTGCAGCTTGTGCGTTAATCGCGTGTTCCTTCGCCTGCATCGCGATTTCCTGTGCCTGGCTGCGATGGTCGTCTTGCTCGTCATTGTGCATCTCGGGCGCGAGATCCGACATGCGCTCTTCCTGGCTCTTTACGGGCGTGTCTGTCGTGGTCATGCAAATTCTCCTTTGCATAACCAACGGGGGGACAGAGCCCAATGTTCCGAGATTGTTTTGTCGATTGAGCGCGTTAGCGGGTCAGATCAACGTGTCGGGACCGGGGAATCGCCAGTGTAGTCGTAAAAACCGCGCCCGGTTTTCCGGCCGAGCCATCCGGCTTCAACATACTTCACCAGCAGCGGCGCAGGGCGGTACTTGCTGTCGCGGGTGGTCTTGTAGAGCACCCGAATAATATCGAGGCACGTGTCGAGCCCGACGAAATCGGCAAGTTCAAGCGGGCCCATCGGGTGATTGAGACCAAGGCGGCAGCCTTTATCGATATCCTCGATACCCGCAGTCGACTGGCCCAGCACGAACACTGCTTCATTGATCATAGGCAGCAGAATGCGATTGACGACAAAGCCGGGCTCATCCTGAGACAGCACCACCTGCTTGCCAAGACCTTCTGCGAAGGCGGTAACACGATCAGTGGTATCTTTCGCGGTTGCGAGACCGGGAATGACTTCAATCAACCCCATGACCGGAACCGGATTGAAAAAGTGCAAACCGATGAATCGCGCGGGGTCAGGCGAATGGTTGGCCATTCGGGTGATCGGGATCGAGCTCGTGTTCGATGCCATGATCGCGTCTGGTGAAAGGACCTTTCCGGCCGCTTCAAAAATCGCATTCTTGATTTCTTCCCGCTCGGTGGCTGCCTCAATGATCAGATCGGCTTCACCCATGGGTGCATAGTCGGCGACGGGCGTAATTCTTGAGAGCAATGCCTCGGCGGCATCAGCTTCGATCTTACCCCGCCCGACAAGTTTGGCGACAGCGGCGTCGATCCTGTCTTTGCCTGCTTGTGCCGAGGCCAGATCAATGTCTGACAGCATCACATGCATGCCGTTTTGAGCGACGGTCTGGGCGATACCGGTCCCCATTTGACCGGCTCCGATTACGGCAATTTTGCGCATGGCACGTCCTTTTCGCAGGTGCAGCATTAATGTGATGCGCGCCTGTTAGCTTGAGGATGGGCTATTGCAAAGAGAAAGTCTCAGCGGTTTGCGCCGGGCACCCACTTCACGTCAGCATTGCCATTTTCGTTCAGCACTCGGGCAAGGACAAACAGCAGGTCCGACAAGCGATTGATGTAGGTGCTGGCCGCAGGGTTGACCGCAACCTCAGCGGCCATCGCAGTGACAGCGCGCTCTGCCGAACGGGTTGTTGCACGCGCCACATGAACGCGCGCCGACGCCTCGCTACCGCCGGGCAAAACAAAGCTGGTGAGCGGTTCCAATGCCTCGTTGAAGGCGTCGATCTGCTCTTCTATCCAAACGGCTTGCGAAGGCACCATCCGCAGCACCATTTCTCCTGGCGAAAAATCGCCATCCTCAGCCGGTGTGGCAAGATCTGCGCCTAAATCGAAAAGATCGTTCTGGACACGAGTCAGGATAGCCCGCTGGGCCTCGTCCCCTATCGCACAAATCGCAAGGCCTATCGCGCTGTTGGCCTCATCCACAGCGCCGATCGCGGCAATCCGGGCGGAATGCTTGGGGCAGCGCGAGCCGTCGACGAGTCCCGTGGTCCCATCATCGCCAGTGCGGGTGTAAATCTTGTTGAGTTTGACCATGGCCGGGCGCTCAGCTGCTGCCGCCGGCCACCACCGCGATCAAGGCCACAACCGCAATCGCCATTGCCTGATACTTGATACGGTTAAACATCGCCTTGTTCTGCATCATCTGCATTTCGGTGACGGTCTCCCCCTCACCGCTTTCCAGATCGATCTTGGTTGTCTTGAGAAAAGCGACAATCCCCTTGATCAGTGAAAACACGACAAGCGCGCACAGGATGACGAGGACGATGATGAGAAAATAGGTCATGACAGCTAAATGGGTGGCTCCAGCTCAGGTTCCAGACTGCATTTGCTGCAAGCGCAGTTGCTCTGCAAGCGCCAATCCATTCTCACCCGCTTCACGGCGCTGGGAAAGCGCTGGCGAACCGCGGCGCTTAGCAAGCTTTCTCCCGTCATTATCAAGCAGCAATTCGTGGTGATGCCAATGCGGAACCGGAAGTTCCAGAAGCTCTTGCAGGATCCGGTGAATATGGGTTGCAGCGAACAGGTCTGCCCCGCGAGTGACCAGAGTTACACCGTCGGCCGCATCATCAATAGTGGCGGCCAGATGATAGCTTGCTGGCAGATCCTTGCGCACGATTACAACGTCCCCGAATTCGCGCGGGTCGGCGACAGACGCGCCCGTCACTTCATCAGTCCAGACCAATTCGCCTAACGCGGCCATCGCCTTGTCGACATCCAGTCTGAGAGCCGCCGGTTCGCCGGGTTTCAGCAAACGGCCCTTGCACGTGCCCGGATAGATAAGACCATCCGCGCCGCGGCGCGCCCCCAGGCTTTCGATGTCTTTGCGTGTGCAAGTGCAGGGGTAAAGCATTCCAGCCGCGATAAGCCTGTCTGCAGCTGCATGGTAACTGCCGATCCGTGTCGATTGCGCCGGCACCTCGGTCCATTCAAGACCCAGCCATTCAAGGTCACGGCGAAACTCTTCGGCAAATTCCGGGCGCGAGCGCGGCCCGTCAATATCCTCGATCCGCAGCAGGAATTCCCCGCCATCGGCCAGCGCGAGATCATGCGCCAGAATAGCCGAATAGGCATGGCCGAGATGCAAATGGCCATTGGGGCTGGGAGCAAAGCGGGTGACGGTTTTCACAGCAGCGATCTTTGCCACAGCGCCTGCACGGGCACCATCCACTTATGCGCCGCAGGCTTATCCCTGTGGATATGCACAATGTCATGGCTTTGACTCATGCGCGTGCCACGCCATGTTCGAGTCAATCAGGGAGGAACGCGAGACGTGTTCAAAAGCGAACTGATCGAAACGGCGGCAAAGTTCCGCACCATTGAGGAAGACCCGACGCGCAACCTTTCGGGTTGCCCCGCGCTCGTCCTGAATGCTGACTACACTCCGCTGTCGTATTATCCGCTGAGCCTTTGGCCGTGGCAGACCGCGATTAAGGCGGTGTTCCTTGATCGGGTGGATATCGTGGCGAGCTATGACCGAGAGGTTCATTCGCCCAGCCTCGATATGAAAATACCCAGCGTGATCGCTCTGCGCCAGTATGTGAAGCAGAGCGAATTTCCCGCCTTTACCCGTTTCAACGTGTTTCTGCGTGACAAGTTTGAGTGCCAGTATTGCGGGCGGGCTGAAAGTCTGACCTTCGATCACGTCATCCCGCGCAGGCTTGGCGGCAAGACCACGTGGGAGAACATCATCACCGCCTGCGCGCCCTGCAACATGAAAAAAGGTGGCCGCACGCCCAAGCAGGCGGCGATGCCGGTGCAAATGAAGCCGATCCGCCCGACCAGCTGGCAATTGCAACAACAGGGCAAACAGTTCCCGCCCAATTACCTGCACGAAACGTGGCGCGACTGGCTCTATTGGGACATTGAGCTGGAGGCGTAACCGCCGGCCATCGCCCGCGCGCAGGACCATTTTTTCTGGACCCTCGTGCCGTCCATGTGCATGGAAGCCGCCTTGACGGGAGGTAAGGCCATGCAACATCTTTTGCAGAAATACGGCAGGATCACCAAGCTGAGCGAAGACGAAGCGGACACGTTTCAGAATCTGGCAAACAGCAAACGGCAGTTTCAAGCGGGCGATGTTCTGGTCGCCAGCGATCTAGCCGACCCCGATCAGCTATACATCATCGACGAGGGCAGGTTTTTTGCTTCTCTCGAACTCGCCGGGGGTGAGCGCGCGATCACCCGGCTGTATTTTCCGGGCGACATCATGGGGACGGCCAATATCCCCTTTGAGCATGCGACGCAGACAATCACCGCCAACACCCAGGCAACTGTTTACACCTTCCCCCGTCACAACCTGGTCGATGCTTTTGCAAGAATGCCGCGGGTTGCGGCAATATTCTACACCTTCGCAGCGCTTGAAAATGCCATTCTGAATGACCGCCTGATATCGGTGGGCCGCACTCGCGGCAGGGCGCGGTTAGCATCGCTGCTGCTGGAGATTGCAGCGCGCGAGCATCTGATGGATGATGAACCGGACGCGATCTGCCAGCCGCGCCTGACACAGGAGCAGATCGGTGATGCCATCGGGCTTACCGTTGTGCAGGTGAACCGCCTGTTCAAAATGTTCACCGAGGACGGCCTGATCGCACGCGATAGCGGCAGGATCGAGTTTCTCGACCGGTCCCGGCTTGAAGAAATGGGGCAGTTTCGCGATAGATACGAAGATCTCGATCTGAGTTGGTTCAAAGAGATTGGCTAATCACTTCAGAAGGTGCCCCGCCGAGCGTGGGACCCGGCGGGGCGAGGCATCGCTGTGATTGCTGCCACAAAGCGTCGCCTCATCTTGCATCGTTGATTCTGGAAAGCGACCTCTCGAAGGACAGACGCAAATTGATCAATCCTGACTGGCCTTGCTAGCGGGATTGACCAGCCACACTCCTGTGTCCTCCACCAGACGAAGCCTGCAGAGCAGCTTTCCGTCTTCGTAAAGTTCGGCCCAGCTGCCCTCTGCCGCTTCTTTGGCGGTATCGAGTGCGCCGGACGTAGAGTGCGCATAGAAGGTGAGCGTTTGCTCGCCTATTTCGTTATCCGATGCGAAACGGAGAGAATATTTGAGCATTGCGACCTCCCAGTCGGGAGCGTGAATAGCGAGGTGACCGGGCCGCGCCTTATCAAATGATAAGGCCGCTCAATCTTTTTGCTATCATCAGGTCACTGCAGAACGTGCGGCGAACTCAGGCCGCTGCCATTCGCTGCGCTCGAACACTTCTGCGAGATGCCGCGCAGCATCGGCCATGTCTTCAAAACGCAGATAAGCGGGCGCAAAGCCAAGCCTGAGAATGTCCGGATCGCGAAAGTCGCCGATCACTCCGCGCGCAATAAGCGCCTGGCAGATGGCATAGGCATTGTCGTGCCGAAAACTTAGCTGGCTCCCCCGCTCGCTGCTGTCACGCGGGCTTACCAGATCGAGGTCAAGTCCATTCGATAGCACGCATTCAAGGAAGAATTCCGACAACGCTCGGGATTTCTGGTGCAGCCTCTCGACCCCGATCTCCGCGATCAGATCCACGCCCACTTCGAGCGCGGTCAGGCCCAGTATCGGTGAAGTGCCGCACTGCAACTGTTCTATCCCCGGCGCCGCTTCGTAATCGTCAAGAAACGCAAAAGGCCGCGCATGACCAAACCAGCCGGTCAGCGGCTGTTTCAGGTCTCCATGGTGCCGCTGGGCGACGAAAGCGAAGGCGGGCGCGCCGGGGCCGCCGCACAAATATTTGTACCCGCAACCCACCGCGAAATCGGCATTCACGCCGTTAAGGTCCACCGGCAGCGCACCGGTGCTGTGTGAAAGGTCCCACAAAACCAGCGCGCCTGCATCATGCGCAGCCTTCGTCAGGGCGTCCATGTCAAACAGCTCGCCAGTCTTGTAATGCGCGTGGGTGAGCATCAGCAGCGCAACGTCATCATCCAGCTCGGCCATTAAATGCTCGCGCGGAGCAAGACGGCGGGTGGCCAGACCCTGACTTTCAAGACCCTGGATCATATAGATATCGGTCGGAAAGTTGCCCGGTTCTGAAAGGATCACCTTGCGGCGGGTCGTCCCAGTCTGGGCCTGCATCGCCAAGGCAGCCGAAATCAGCTTGAACAAATTGGTGCTCACCGTGTCGGTGGCGATCACCTCTTGCGGCTGCGCGCCGATCAACGGCGCAATCCTAGCGCCGACGCGGCTGCCCATTTCAAACCAGCCCGCCCCCAGCTCGCTCGCATTCCACGACCGGATCAGCCCGTCGCCCCATTCCCGTTCAACTGCGTGCGCCATCGCTGCGGGCGTTGCCTTGGGCAGGCAGCCGAGCGAATTGCCATCCAGATAGATCACCCCATCGGGTACATGGAACCTGGCGCGAAAAGCACTAAGCGGATCGGCAGCGTCAAGCTCGCGGGCCTTTTCAATCATGGCAGCTCTCTCAGGATCGCCCGTACGGGCGAGGCATCGCCGCCAACAATCGGCAGCGGCAACGCGATCAGCTCGTATCGGCCTTGCGCCACGCCATCGAGCACAAGCCCCTCAAGCACGCGTATGTCGTGCCGCAACACGGCTTTGTGCGCCTCCATTGTCTTTGACGTCTGCGGATCAATCGAGGGGCCATCTATTCCGACAAGCTTAACGCCCTGCACAGCGAGCCACTCAATCGCTTCGGACGCAATCGCAACCGTGTTTTCGTCCCACGTGTCATGCGGGAAACGCTCAACCGTGCGGAACAGCACACGGTCGGCGGAGTGCAGATGCGGCAGATCAGCCACCTTGATCAGATCGCCAACACCGCGCGCATCGACTACCAGACATTCGCCAAGATACGGTTCCAGTTCGACCGAGGCGATATCAGGCGCGGCTTCGCTGTAATGAAGCGGAGCATCGGCATGTGCTCCTGTGTGAGTGGACATGGTGATTGCGGATACATTGACTGGCGAGCCGTCCTCCATCTGCCAGGTACGCACCTGCTGAAAGGCAGTGTCGCCGGGCCACACCGGCGTCGCAGGATGCAGCCTTTGCGAGATATCCCAGATCTTGCGCGGCATCAGATCGCTGTCCTCACGCTGAGCAGTTCAGGAAAGAATGCCTGCTTCAACACGCCTTCGAGATACGGCACGCCCGGCGTCCCGCCGGTGCCCCGTTTAAAGCCAATGATCCGCTCCACTGTTTTCAGATGGCCGAACCGCCAGCGCTGGAAATGATATTCGAGGTCCACAAGCTTTTCGGCAAGCTCATACAGGTCCCAATGCTGCTCAGGATTGCGGTAAATCTCTGCCCAGGCCGCTTCGACGCTGGAATTGTGGGCGTAGGGCGCTTTCAGGTCCCTCTCTGTCACACTCAGGTCGATCTCAAAGCCTCGCCGCGAAAGCAGCCGGATGGCGGCGTCATACAGGCTGTCCCGGCCCGTTTCATCGTCCAGTCTAACCGACCAGTCGCCGGTCTTTTCGTGCAGACGGATGTGTTTGGGATCGCGGCCTCCCAGCATGAATTCCATCATCCGGTACTGCGGTGACTGAAACCCGCTCGAAGCGCCCAGATGCGGGCGAATGCGCGAATAATCGTGCGGGGTCATCGTGCTCAGAACATCCCAGCTCTGGATCAATTGCTGCTGTGCACGGGCGACGCGGGCCAGCATCTTGAACGCCGGACGCAGATCGCCGCGCTCTATGCATTCCCGCGCGGCGGTGAGTTCGTGGAGGCACAATTTAAGCCACAGCTCGCTTGCCTGATGCACGACAATGAAGAGCATTTCATCGTGCGCACCCGAGCCAAGATGCTGGGCTTCAAGGATTTTCTCCAGGTCGAGATAACTTGTGTAAGTGACAGTGTCGGCCATGACGCAAAGGCCTATCGCGAAATCGTCTCAATTGAAACGATCTTGATCGTCAGCCTTCGATCACCCGTGTCTCAGGATGATGCTTGTCGAGGTGCTTCTTGATAATCCGCAGGTTGCGCGTGTTCGATCGGAACACGAAATCCGCAGCATCGCCAACGACCGGGACCAGACCAAGCGCTGCATCGAAAGCGACATTGGCACCCATCCGGGTCAATTGCCATTTGGAAAGCCCGAGGTTGCGCGCCTCCCATACGATGTAGGCGCCCATGGCCGTGGTCACGATATCGCCGACAATCGGAACCAGGCCGATTATCGCATCAAGGCCAATCGGGACATTGACGCCGGGCACGCGGAAACTGCGTTCAAGCAACAGTTCCACTGCCTCAACACGTGCGCGCACAGAGGCAGGGTCCGTGCCTGTGGGAAGCTGCAAGCTCAGCGGCTGCGGGCGATCGGGGCCGTCCATCTTATCTCCTATCCCTGTTTATGTGGGGGGAACAGAAAGCGGGAACAAGGGGTGCAGCCCCCAGGGGTTGGCCTGGTATGAATCAATCGCGCCGCGAACCAGCGACCAGCGGACCGGAGCGCCCAGCGGGATAAAGACTTCGTCGGCAATCAGTGCTGCGTGCGCCTCTGACAGCAAACGTTCTTTTTCGGTCGGGTCACGCTGGATCAACGATTCCTTCACGAGCCGATCAGCTTCGGGCGAGCATAATCCGATTTCAAGCTCACAATTGAACTGGTTCAGAAACCACCGCGGCGAGGAATAGCGCGCCAGCCGGTCGCGCAGTTCCAGATCGGCACCCTCTCCCGGTGCAACACGCACAAGACGCAGGCCAATCGTGGCCCACTGATCGGCGAGTTCACCAAACAGCAGATCGCTGCCCGGCCCCGCTGGCAGGCCGATCCGAACCACAGCCTGCTCACCATTGGCGCTCGACCATCCGGCAATCCGGCTTCGCGCCATCGCCCGCCGCTCATCAAGCGAGAGCTGGTCCCATCGCGCATCCGGGAAGGGCGGTGAAGAGAAGAATGCAGGCGGGACGATCCAGGTTGTCGGTTGCCAGCCACCTAGCCCGAAAGGCTCAATCAAAGCACTTCGATCGAGCGCCATGGATAACGCCTCGCGCCCCAGCGGATCGCTGAGCGGGCCGCTATCACCCCTTATGACCAGTCCGAACAGGCCGAGAGCGGGATCAACCTGAATCGCGCCGCGCGACAAGGGGCCAAGCTCTGCAAGCGGAAAGCTCGACAGCCGCCCGTTCAGCAACAGATCGACTTCACCATCTGCAAAGGCGCTGACCGCCTGTTCTGCTGGAAGCGCTCGCACGGTCAGACCGCGCGTGAATGCTTCCCAGTCCTCGCGGGCGGGAAAACCTCGCGCTTCCGGCGGCAGCGAGCTCAGGCGAGCAACACCGGTGTCTTCATCGCGCGAGAAAACCATCGGGCCGGCGCCGCTGCCATCCTTCACAAATCCCAATTCCGGTTGCGCCAGCAGTCTGAGAAAATCGGGCATCTGGCTTGATAGGCGGACTTCTACCACCCGCCCCGTCATCGCTCGTACATCTGTCACTTTGGCAAGATCCAGGCCAAGCGATGTGCCGTCCAGCCGGGCAATCGTATCGCGCAGCAAGGCACGAACATCATTTGCCGTGATCGCCTCGCCATCCGGCCAATTCGAACTTCGCAGCCGAAAAATGTAGCTCAGGCCATCATCGGTGACGATCCAGCGCTCGGCAATGGCCGGAATGATCTGTCCCGACGGATCGAGTGCGACCAGCCCTTCATAGGAAGCAGCCCTGAGATGCTGTGCAGCCGGGGACAGCCTGACGCCCTGCTGGTAAAGCGTTTGCGGTTCACCGATTATCGCCACGTCAATGGGCCCGGAATCCGCGCCAGGACCGCATGCGCTGAGGCCGAGAAAGCCGGCAAGAATGGCAGAGATTCGCTTCACACGAAGCGGCTTAGCAGCTTGGCGTGGCGCGGTCAGCGGCGAGAGCCGCAACTGTAGTGGATTCAGGCGGAGTCAGATTTTCCGGAACGACGAAGGATCGGGCTGCTTGGGCGCGCGGTGCTGCCACGAACGCTCAAGGGTTTGCGCCTCTGGCGCATCATCTTCAACAGTTGGCTTTCGCGCATGCTGCGAATTGATTTCTTCGTCAAAGGCGATCCCGAAACGGTTGTCCTGCACCCAGGCGACGCTGCCTGCAATCTTGCCGACATTGCGCATTTCGATCTCAAGTCGATTGCCGCGCTGAACGCGCAGGGGACCTTCACCCATCATCCCGCCGTCAGACAGATTGCGCACGCGCACTTTGTGAACCTCTTCATCCTGCTCGACACGGATATTGGCGAGCAGAAACAAGCTGTCACGCGATACGGTTCTGGTTTCGAGACCTGACATTTTGTGTCGCCTCCCTTGGCGCTCTTTTCAATTCAACAACCCGGTGCCAAATGCCAAAGCCATTGTCTGGCGGTGCATCGCACGCAAGGTTGCTAGAAAAACTCGGTAAACGCTTCGTAAAATATGCGCTCCGCGAACAGCGGATTGCGTACGCCGTCCCAAAGTGACACGGGGCGACGCCTGATAGCTATTTTCGCAGCTAATCGTCGCGCGAAATTTTTTCGCGGCGCTCGTGAGCTTCCTGAGCTTCGACAGTCATGGTCGCCACCGGGCGCGCGATCAGCCGGCGCAGCCCGATGGGGTCGCCTGTCTTTTCGCAATACCCATATTCGCCTTCGTCGATGCGTCTCAGGGCAGATTCAATTTTTGAAACAAGTTTGCGTTGGCGATCGCGAGTTCTAAGCTCTATTCCCCAATCGGTTTCGCTCGATGCGCGGTCATTCAGGTCCGCTTCGCGAATGGGTCCGTCGGCCAAAGACTGCAGAGTCTGATCGGCAGCATCCCGGATCGATTGTTTCCACTCTATCAACAGCATGCGGAAATAGGCGAGATGCTTCTCGCTCATATATTCCTCGTCCTCGCTCGGAATGTAATCCGGCGCGAACATAGCTTTGGCTTTTTCGAGAATTTCAGTTTCTTTAGACGCCGCCGTGGCCATGTGATCCTCTTATCCCAATCACTTCCCGCGAGACTGTCCCGTCAAACGGTCAGAACTTCTGATCCGCCCAATACCCCAGCAGTTCACTGCTTGGCCGCGCCTATAGGCAAGCCGCCCTTACGGCACAAGCGGTTTGCTGAAATTGGCGTGTCGAATCCGAGGACTTGTCCATAGCGGGACACATTTCTGCTCGCGATTTGCCCGGGTGGTTAAAGAAATTGAGCCCCGCGTTAACCATTTGTTGACCCCAAGCCGTAAGTGTCAGGGTTAACGCGGCTCGCAAGGGGGATGAGCCGCCCAAAAACGGGGACTGGAAATGAAACTCACACCGCTTAACGGAGGCGAATTCGAAACGGCCAGCAATGCCGAAGTCGATCTGGTTGTCGCCAAATGTCTTGCTGCCGCTTCAGGCGGCGATGTCGCGGCTCTGTTTGACCTGGGCGTCGCCTTTTCTACGGGCAGCGACGGCGTAACCACCGATTTGATCGAAGCGCACAAATGGTTCAACATTGCCGCATCGCGCGGTCATGAAGAAGCTGCTTGGTGCCGCGCTGATATTTCGGATGAAATGACCGCGCGAGAAATCGCCGAAGCCCAGCGCCGCGCGCGCCAATGGCTGGCTGAAGAGCGCCGCGCTGCCTAATTCTTCCTGAAAGGCGTGCGCCGGTCCAGATAGTTCTGATCGGCAGACACGCCTTCGCGTTCCCGTTCGAGAAAATCGGCGATTGCAGAGCGGAAACCGGGATCGGCCACCCAATGCGCCGAGTGGGTCTGGACCGGTTCATATCCACGAGCCAGCTTGTGGCCGCCTTGTGCGCCCGCCTCGACCCGCGGCAGGCCCAGCTCGATAGCGATATCGATCGCCTGATAATAGCACAGCTCGAAATGCAGGAACCGCACGTCACGCGTGCATCCCCAGTACCGGCCATAGAGCGCATCCGATCCGACAAAATTCAGCGCACCTGCGATCGGCTGATCATCCTGATAGGCCAGGATGAGCACCATCCGCTCGCCCATCCGTTCGCCGAGCAATGTGAACGCTTCGCGGGTCAGATAGGGTGTTCCCCATTTTCGCGCGCCGGTATCCTGGTAGAATATCCAGAACGCATCCCAATGCTCAGGCTTGATGTCGTTTCCCGACAGCTTGGCTATCTTCAGCCCCTGTTGAGCCGCCTTACGCTCCTTTCGCAGATCCTTACGCTTGCGCGAGGTAAGCGCGTCCAGAAAGCCGTCGAAACTCGCATAATCGCGGTTGATCCAGTGGAACTGGATATCATCGCGGATCAGCCAATCTCCCGCTTCGAACAGCGGGATCTGCGCATCCTCGACAAAGGTCGCATGCGCAGAGGACAGGCCGTTTTGCAGGCAGACCGCCTCGGCGCCCTTGAGCAGATGCGGAGCCAGCGCGTCATCCGACAGCAGCAGACGCGGCCCGCTCGCGGGAGTAAACGGAGCGGCAATCTGCAGCTTAGGGTAATATTGTCCGCCAGCCCGCTGCAGCGCATCGGCCCATGAATGGTCAAACACATATTCGCCCTGGCTATGCCCCTTGGCGTAGCTCGGCATCGCAGCGAGAAGCTTGCCACTATCATCCGTGATTGTGACCGGAACCGGATCCCAGCCAGTGCCCGGACCCACACTTCCGGAATCTTCGAGTGCGGTCAGAAATTCGTGGCTTACGAAGGGATTACGCTCTCCCCCGAGCGCGTTCCACTCGGCCGCATCGAACTGGCCGACCGAAGGCGCAAGTCGAATTGTGAGTTCCTCACTCACGCCAGCCCTTTACCCTCGCTGATCAGCGCGTCTGCGTACTCGCGAGCCCTCTGGCGGGCTTCCGGCGAGTTGACCGTCCACGTCAGAACAGGAAGCCCGCCGGCACGCAGATCCGCAACCCAGGAACAGGGCAATGCGGCAATGTGATAAGCCAGAAAATCAGGCCGAGCTTCCTGGAGTGCGGTCTGGCGTTCCTGCAGTGTTTGAGTGTGGCCGTATCCATCTTCACGCATAACGAGGCCGCAGCTCGTTTGAGCGGAATGTTCTCTGAACCACGCGGCGACGCGCGGGTCAAAGCTCATCACGGCACACATACCGGAGTACGATTTCAGGACGACTGAGACTGCCTCGCACGAGCGTTCCACATCGTAACCCGGCTTAGATTTAATCTCGATCAAAACAGGCACGCGGCCCGCGATGAGATCAAGCAAATGACGCAGGGATGCCGGTCGCTCTTCGCCGTCTCTATACCTCAGCAGTTGAAGTTCATCAGCGGACAATTCGCCCGTGTCTCCGCCACCATCAGTAAGCCGATCAAGCTCCCAATCGTGGAACACCATTGGCACAATATCACGGCTGCGCTGGATGTCGCACTCGATCCCCATGCCCGCCTCGATTGCAAGGCGGGCGGCGAGCAGTGAATTTTCCGGCACGCCGTCCGAATGAAGCCCGCGATGGGCATATTCCCACCGCGTGAGCCATTCAGGAGCGCGCCGTTCGCTCATTCAGCAATGGCGATGATGGCGTCCACCTCAACTGCCGCACCCAGCGGCAGGGCGGGTACGCCGACAGCCGCGCGGGCATGGCGACCCTTCTCGCCAAACACCTCGAACATCAGATCCGAAGCGCCATTGGCGACCTTGGGCTGGTCGGTGAAGTCGCCGGTCGAATTGACGAATGCGCCGAGCTTTACGATGCGTTCCACCCTGTCGAGCGGGATCAGCGCGGCTTTGAGCTGCGCAAGGATCATCAGGCCGCATGCCCGCGCAGCGGCCATGCCGTCTTCAAGGCTCACATCCTCTCCCAGCCGTCCGGTCACAAGCTTGCCGTCCACGAACGGCAATTGGCCCGAGACATGCGCAAATCCGCCCTGCACCACGACCGGCACATAGCTGGCGACCGGTGCCGCAGCTTCAGGCAAGGTGATCCCAAGCTCATCCAAACGCGCTTCAACGCTCATACTTTCACTCCGTCCAAATGTTCCAGTAACCAGGGTAACGCGTCAGACCAGCGGTCGATCCGGGCATGGGCATGGCCTGCCTTGTGCGCGCAGTCGATCGAGCCCGCGATCATCGGTTCTCCGCACATGTGCAGACGTTTAACGTGCGGAACCGTTTCGAATACAGAAAGATGGTGCTGGGGCAGATCGTCGATGAAGAACGCCTGGCTCGGCGCAAATTCTGCGACGATTTTCTCCAGCGCAGGGCCTTTTGGCCCCTGATTGGTGAAAACCGGTGCCTTGATCCCGACCTTCTCCAGCTGCTCCGCGCGCATATCGCGGCGTTTGTCCACCAGATTGGTCAGGATAACAATGTCGGCGTGCTCGCTGAGTGCGTTGATCGATTCCACTGCACCTGCAATCGGCAGCTGGCTATCCATCTCGGTATCGAAAAACCGGCCAAGCATTTTCCAAACGTCCATCGCTTCTAGCAATTCGCCGCTATCCTGCCACCGCAGGGCCTCGCCAAAATTTGCACCATCGAGGCTGAAATTGACCCCTTGGCTCGCTTCAAGCCAATCCTTGAAGTGGACGACCATGTGCAGCAGCACCTCGTCGCAATCGCTGATGATAAGGGGGCGGCTCATTGGGATAGCTCCTGTCGGGCGGCGACCAGTTCTTCCGGGGTAACGGCCAATGCCTCTGCCGCTCGGATCAGATCGGGTTCGTGATTGGATAGAAAATCAAGCGGAGATGCGAGGATTACCGGATTATCAAGGCCTGCACGCAATGTATCGGGATCCAGCCCTGTCAGATCAAGGAACCTCTGCGCCCGGTCCTCATCCTCCAAAACCCAGCCCAGTGCGGCGAGCGCCAGGGTGCGCGCAGAGAGCGGTGATGAATTTTCGGGGTTATGCGGGATTGTAGCGGCCTCTTGGTAAGAGTAGTTGAGTCGTCAGGGCTATATCGGGGCGTGCAGTGGCAAAGCGAATAATGGTTGTCGAGGATAATGACCTCAACCGAAGATTGTTTTGCGATGTTCTTAAAGCCAATGGCTTTGAGGTTGAACCGGTTGCCGATGGTGAAAGCGTGCTGGAAACGGCGCGCGCGACCGCACCCGACCTCATCATCATGGATATTCAGCTGCCCGGGATATCGGGCGTGGACCTGATTGAAGCGGCAAAGCAGGATACGCTGCTGGCCGCAATTCCAGTGCTCGCAGTGACCGCGTTTGCCGCGAAGGGCGACGAGGAGAGAATTCGTTCGGCGGGCGCTTCTGGCTATCTGTCAAAGCCGGTGTCGATCATGCCGTTCATGAATGCGGTAAAGGCGCTGTTGCCTGATTAGCCCATTTCGATGAAAAATTCGCTGATGTAGATCACCATTGTGATGAACAGGCCGCCCAGAAACGTTCTGTAGGCGTAGCCGAGGAACCGGTATTTCCTGCGGTGCAGGACCTGCCCGTTCTGGTAAATGTCGCGCAGCATTGTGCGGTAAAGGGTCTCGTCTTTCGCAAATTCACCGAGCAGTTTTTGCTTCCACTCCTCTTCATCCATCTGGGTAAAATGGCCGAAGAAGAGCACATTGAAGTTGGCATCTTCGCGGGGCAATGTGGCCGTTGACGGCAAGACGGACAGGACTGCGAAAAGCGACGATATGAAT
>CALLQC010000181.1 GCA_938015255.1 uncultured Erythrobacter sp. | reverse complement strand
ATATCTTCATCGCCTTTATCAAAATGCTGGTCGTGCCGCTGATCTTCTTCAGCCTTGTCGCCGGTGTTGCGAGTATCGGTGATCTCAAGAAACTGGGCAGCGTCGGCTGGCGGGCGCTTTTGCTGTTCGTCGTGACAGGACAAATCGCAGTGTGGCTCGGCCTTGCCATCGGTACGCTGGTGCAGCCGGGCGCTGGCCTCGATACGAGCGGAATGCAGCTTGATGCCGCCGCGCTAGAGCGCGCGCAGGAACGGCAGGAAACCGGCGTTACGATCCAGCAGATGGTGCTGGAGATGGTCCCATCCAGCCCCGTGCAGGTGATGGCAGACGTTAACGTGCTGCCGCTGATCATCTTTTCGCTGCTGATCGGTATCGGCATCCTGATGGCGAAGGAAGAGGGCGAGCCGGTGCTCAAGATCTTCGATAGCGGCAGCATCGTCATGCAGAAGGTGACGATGATCGTGATGGAGCTGACCCCGTTCGGCGTTTTCGCGCTGATGGCGTGGGTGGCGGGCACGCTGGGGATTGAGGCATTGCAAGCGCTAGGGGTCGTGGTGATCCTGAACTATCTCGGCTGCTTCATTATCATTGGCGTTGTCTATGGCGGGATGATCAAGTTCATCGCCAAGCTGCCGGTGATCGACTTCTTCCGCGGCATAATCGATGCGATTGCGGTGAGCTATTCGACCGCCAGCTCCAATGCGACTTTGCCGGTGACATTGCGCTGTGCGCGCCGGAACCTTGGCGTGTCGAATTCGGTCGCGAGTTTCGTGATCAGTCTTGGCGCGACGATCAATATGAACGGGACCGCGATGTATCTCGGCCTTGCGACGCTGTTCGGTGCGCAGGTGTTCGGTATTGACCTCACATGGGGTGATTACTTCCTGATCTCGATCCTCGGCACGCTCGGCGCGATTGGCGCGGCGGGCATTCCGGGCGCGGGCCTGATCATGATGGTGCTGGTGTTCGGCGCGGTTGGCGTGCCGCTTGAAACTATCGCCCTGGTCGCGGGCATCGACCGGATCATGGACATGATGCGCACCACCACGAACGTCAGCGGCGACGCGGCGGTGGCGACGACCGTGGCGAGTCTGACGGGTGAGTTGGATCGGGCTGAACTGGTCAGCGCGGATGATGTCTGATGGTATGACCAGAATCGAAATAGTACCCTATCAACCCGCGCACCGCGATGATGTCTTGCAGATCACGAAGGACGCCTGGAGCCCTGTTTTTGCACGTAGCGAGACACAGCTTCCCCAATTCGTCCTTCGCGCCTTTTTTCCGGATGGATGGATGCCACGTCAGCTATCTGAAGTTTCGGCGCTCGTCGAAGAGGAGGCGGATCAGATTTGGGTCGCTATATCGGATGAAAGAGTAGTCGGCTTTGTGGGTTTGCGAATCCACGAAGAGGATTCGATGGGCGAAATCTATATCATTGCCGTCTCGCCAGACTCCCAGCGTTCAGGGACCGCGCGTGCGCTGATTGACCATTCGGAGGCGGTCATACGAGAACGCGGCATGGCTATGGTGATGGTCGAAACTATTGGGGATGAAGGCCACACGGCTGCTCGCAAAACCTATGAATCCTTGGATTACGAGCGCTGGCCTGTGGCGAGATATTTTAAGCCGCTGGATTGATCCGAAAGGCAGGCTTCACCGCCCCTTCGGCGCCTCCAGAACTTTCTTCCTAAAGCTGCACAAATCCACTTGCCCGCATCGCCAGCATTCCGGCGTCCGCGCCTTGCAGACATAGCGTCCGTGCAAAATCAGCCAGTGATGTGCATGCAGGCGGAAAGGCTGCGGCACGCGCTTTTCCAGCTTCGCCTCGACCTGCTCGGGCGTCTTGCCTTTGGCCAGCCCGGTGCGATTGCCGACGCGCAGGATGTGGGTGTCGACCGCGAAGGTTTCCTGCTTGAACCAGCAGTTGAGCACGACATTGGCTGTCTTGCGCCCCACGCCGGGTAGCCGGACAAGGTCTTCGCGCGTGTCCGGCACCTCGCCGCCATAGTCGTCAATCAGCAGCTGCGAGAGCGCGATGACGTTTTTCGCCTTGGAGTTGAACAGGCCGATTGTCTTGATGTGGCGGATCAGGCCTTCCAGCCCCAGATCGAGCATTTGCTGCGGTGTCTCCACCTTCGCAAACAGCGCGCGCGTCGCCTTGTTCACGCCCACATCAGTGGCCTGCGCCGACAATGCGACCGCGACGACAAGCTGATAGGCGTTGCCATATTCCAGCTCGGTTTCGGGTTCGGGATTGTCTTCGGCCAGACGGCGGAAGAATTCGAAAATCTGGTCCTTGGTCATGCGCGTTACAGGCCCAGCACGTCATTCATCGAATATCGCCCGGCAGGCTTGCCGATCAGCCATTCTGCCCCGCGCACCGCGCCGCGGGCGAAGATCATGCGGTTTTCGGCTGAGTGTGACAGAGTGATGCGTTCCTCACTACCCGCAAAGATAACCGAATGTTCGCCCGCGACCGTCCCGCCGCGCAAGGTTGCAAAGCCGATATCGCCCTCGCGCCGCGCGCCGGTCTGCCCGTGGCGTCCGCTGTCCATCGCATCGGACAGATTGACCCCGCGCGCCTCGGCAGCGGCTTCGCCCAGCAACTTCGCCGTGCCTGATGGTGCGTCAACCTTCATCCGGTGATGCATCTCAAGCACCTCGATATCCCAATCAGGCCCCAGCTTGCCCGCCGCCTCTTTCACCAAATGGGCAAGCAGCGTGACGCCAAGCGAAGTGTTGCCGGTTTGCAGGACAGGAATTGTCTCAGATGCCTCTGTCAGCGCGACAAATTGTGGCTCTTCCAAACCGGTTGTGCCGATGAGAATGGGAATCCCGGCAGAGCAGGCCGCCTTGAGATTGCCGCCAAGAGCATCGGGAGAGGAAAAATCCACCACCACGTCGCACTGGCTCAGCAGCGGAGCCGGATCGCCGCCCATATCCACGCCCACGCAAAATTCATGGCCCGCACTGTCAATGGCGGCAGCGATTGCCTGCCCCATGCGTCCCTTGTGACCGATTACGCCGAACTTTTTCATTGATCCCTCGTCGATCTCCCAATTGATTCTTGGGCCTTCGGTGTGTTTCATAGGCGTCATGGCACAGCTCAATCGCATCGTCATCCTGACAGGCGCAGGAATCTCAGCAGAAAGCGGAATTGATACATTCCGCAGCGCGGGCGGTCTGTGGGAGCAGCACAGGGTTGAGGATGTGGCAACGCCCGAAGGTTTCGCCCGCGATCCCGATCTGGTTCTGGGGTTCTACGACATGCGGCGGGCTGCTTTGGCGAGGGTTGAGCCGAATCCTGCGCACAGGGCACTGGCCCGGCTGGAGCGCGAGTTTGCTGGAGAACTGCTGCTCGTCACACAGAATGTCGATGATCTGCATGAGCGCGGCGGATCAGAGGGCGTGCTGCACATGCACGGCGAATTGAAAAGCGCATTGTGCACGTCATGCGAGATGCGCAGCCCGTGGGACACCTCAATGTCAGACCGCCCGCCGTGCCCGGTGTGCCAGGCGCCAACCTTGCGCCCCGATGTCGTGTGGTTTGGCGAGATGCCATATCAGATGGACCGGATTTACGCTGCACTGACGCAGGCTGATCTGTTTGTGAGCATCGGCACGTCAGGTGCTGTCTATCCCGCAGCAGGCTTTGTGCAGGAAGCACGAATGGCGGGCGCGAAGACG
>CALLQC010000180.1 GCA_938015255.1 uncultured Erythrobacter sp. | reverse complement strand
CATGATCTCTGTTATGGTGCCTCATGGTGGTGCGCACGCACAGCAGCGCGAAGTCCCGTATTGGGCATCGCTTCGCTATGACGAAGTGCGTATGCGCGTGGGGCCAAGTCAGGAATACCCGATAGAGTGGGTCTACAAGCGCAAGGGTCTGCCGGTAAAGGTGATCCGCGTTCGCGAAGCATGGCGACTGGTCGAGGATCACGAGGGCACGCGCGGATGGATCGCTTCCAGCCAGCTTACTCCGGTGCGCGGCGCGGTGATCGTTGGGGAAGGGCTCGCGGAACTCCGCGAAGAAGCGGACAATGCCTCGACGCTACGTTGGCGCGCGCAGCCCGGAGTGGTTGGTCAGATCAACATCTGCGAGCAGGGTTGGTGTGAAATCGACGTATCGGGCCGCACCGGATGGGTGCTGCAAAACCGCCTGTGGGGCGGGGGCAGGCCATAGGGCCCGCCCGTTCGCCGATTAGACCAGCTCGACTGCAATAGCGGTCGCTTCGCCGCCGCCGATGCAGAGACTGGCAACGCCGCGCTTCTTCCCTTGGGATTTGAGCGCATTGAGCAGTGTTACAATGATGCGCGTGCCGGACGCGCCGATGGGGTGGCCGAGGGCAGTCGCCCCGCCGTTCACGTTGATCTTGTCGTGATCGATGCCGATATCGCGCATTGCAAACATAGCGACGCAGGCAAAGGCCTCGTTCACTTCCCACAGATCGACATCGGCGATGTCCCAACCGGCATTTTTCAGCACCTTCTCGATTGCGCCGACGGGGGCGACGGTGAAGTCCTTTGGCTCGCGGGCATGAGCAGCCATGGCAACGATTTTTGCGACCGGTTCGGCGCCCTTGGCGCTCGCAACACTCTCACGACTGAGAACGATTGCGGCGGCCCCATCGGAGATTGAGCTGGAGGTAGCCGCAGTGATCGTGCCGTCCTTGGCAAATGCGGCGCGCAAGGTCGGTATCTTGTCCGGCCGGCCTTTGCCCGGCTGTTCGTCAACTTCGACCGTTACGTCACCCTTGCGAGTGGAGAATGTGACCGGAACGACTTCGCCTGCAAATGCGCCGCTTTCGATTGCGGCGTTCGCGCGGCGTAGCGACTCAATTGAGTATTCGTCCTGCTCTTCGCGGGTCAGCTGGTATTCATTGGCCGTATCCTGAGCAAAGGTGCCCATTGCGCGTCCTTCCTCATAGGCGTCTTCGAGCCCGTCGAGGAACATGTGATCATAGGCCGTATCGTGGCCGATGCGCGCGCCAGAGCGATGCTTTTTCAGCAGGTACGGTGCGTTCGTCATGCTTTCCATTCCGCCTGCAATCACAAAATCGATTGTGCCACTGGCGAGAGCTTCTGCGCCCATGATGACGGTTTGCATTCCGCTGCCGCAAACCTTGTTGACGGTGGTCGCTTCGACCGATTTGGGCAGACCTGCTTTCAGCGCGGCCTGGCGAGCAGGTGCCTGGCCAAGCCCGGCGGGGAGGACGCAGCCCATATACGCACGGTCGATGTCATTACCGGAGATGCCAGAGCGCTCTACCGCTGCTTTAACCGCTGTCGCCCCAAGTTCGGTCGCCGAAACTTCCGAAAGCGCGCCCTGCATGCCGCCCATCGGGGTGCGAGCATAGGAAAGGATTACAATCGGGTCAGCGGCGGAAAACTGGGACATGAAACACTCCGTGTGAGGAAAGACGTTATTGCCGCATCCATGTAATGCTGCATTGCGGCGAACGCAATTGGCCTGGTCTGATCATTCGTATTCGCTTGTCACCGCGCGGGCTTTCCGCAAAGAATGGTCGCAAATCGAAACCAAAGCCCTTCGGAGAGAAACCCATGGCAAATGATCGCCGCGAAGAACTGGAAAGACTGCTCAGGCTTCAGAGGGATGCGTTCACCGCATCTCGCCCGGAAAGCATGGCCATGCGCAAGGACCGGATCAAACGCGCCATGGCACTGGTCAAAGAGCATGCGGAAGAATTCTGCAAGACCATGAGCGCCGATTTTGGCAACCGGGCGATGGAGCAAAGTATGCTGACCGATGTTGCGGCTACGGTGGGGGCGGGCAAGCATGCGCTCAAGAACATGGACAAATGGGCGAAGGCGGACAAACGCTCCGTCCAGTTCCCGCTTGGATTGCTGGGGGCAAAGGCAGAAGTTCGCTATGAGCCCAAGGGCGTGATCGGCATTCTCAGCCCCTGGAATTTCCCTCTCCAACTCGCTTTCGGCCCGCTTATGCAGGTTCTCGCGGCAGGCAACCGCGCCATGATCAAGCCGAGCGAATTTACTGAACGCACCAGCATGCTGATGGCCGAATTGGTGGAGGAATACTTCACGCCCGATGAAGTCGCCGTGGTGACGGGCAGCCCCGAAGTTGCAGCAGCCTTTTCATCTTTGCCGTTTGATCATCTGGTCTTTACCGGATCGACGGCCACAGGGCGCCGCGTGATGCAGGCTGCGGCTGAAAATCTGGTGCCAGTAACGCTTGAGCTGGGTGGCAAGTCACCTGTGATCATGGGGCGCAGCGCCGATTTCGCCAAGGCGGGCGAAAGGATCGCCTTGGGCAAAATGATGAATGCCGGCCAGATCTGCCTCGCACCAGATTATATGTATGTGCCTGAAGACAAGCAGGACGAAGCCGTCGCAGGCGTGGTCGAAGGGGTGACGGGCATGTATCCAACCCTGCTCAACAACGATGATTACGCCTCAATCGTTTCAGACAATCATTTTGAGCGCCTGCAGGGTCTCGTCGCGGACGCGCGTGACAAGGGCGCGGAGGTTATTGAGGTTAATCCCGGCAATGAGGATTTTTCCAATGCGAACCAGCGCAAGATGCCGCTGAGCATTATCAAGAATGTTCATGACGACATGAAGGTCATGCAGGAAGAAATCTTCGGCCCTCTGCTGCCGGTTAAGACCTACAAGGCAGTTGATCAGGCGGTTGATTACGTGAACGAGCACGATCGCCCGCTGGGCCTATATTATTTTGGCGATGACAAGGATGAACAGGAGCGTGTTCTGACCCGCACAATTTCGGGTGGTGTGACCACCAATGACGTGATCTTCCACGTCTCGATGGAAGATCTGCCTTTTGGCGGTGTCGGTCCATCGGGCATTGGCAGTTATCATGCCGTCGAAGGCTTCCGTGAATTCAGCCATGCCCGCGCGGTGTATCACCAGCCAAAAATCGACATAGCCAAACTTGGCGGGTTCAAGCCGCCTTATGGCAAGGCTACTGAGAAAGCCGCTGCGCAGATGATGAAGTGAGGGCAGTTGCCGCAATCCTCGCTTTGGTCGCAGCCAGTCCGGCGCTGGGCCAGGAGGCGTCTGCCTGGCGGGCGGTCGACGCGGCGACCGGGGAAATCCGCGATGTCGACGGATTGGAGCAGCTGGCCAGGGATTTTCCGGACAGTGCCAGTGTAAAGCTGAGAGCGCTCCAGCCTTTGATCGCCGTCGGCGATGTCGAAAAGGTGATGCTGCACCTCGAATGGCTGTATGAACGCGGATACGTGTTCAGCGACATCGCACAGGAGCAGATACCCAAAATGCTCGCTGGGGTTGATCCGGGGAGGATAGCGGAGCGATTGCGCGCCGGGCCAGAGCCTTTGGAGGCAAGCGATGTTATCGCGACAGTCCCAGCCGATATGGGGCTGATTGAAAGCGTGATCGCTCCCGATGGGACGTCATTGCTGGTGGTCAGCTCAATCACCCAGCAATCTGCCTATGGATCAATGGATGGGGAGAACTGGCGCAAGCTCGAAGTTCTCTGGGCCGACGATCTGACCGGCATTGTGTCGGATGAAAGGCGTCAGATTGGCTGGTTTGCATCGTCGAATGTGGACGAATCCGCCCCCGGCGAAAAACTTTTCAACGGGCTTATCGGCCTGCGCGGCGGGGTGGATGACGCGCTGTACATCTCCGCGCCGGACGGGGTTACGCTGTCTGATCTCGCGATCAGTCCGGATGGCATCATTTTCGCCAGCGATCCGCTGGGCGGCGGTGTGTATTTTGCGGAGCCGGATGCAGCCGAGATATCCACTCTGATTGAGCCGGGAACCTTGCGCTCGCCGCAAGGGCTGACGATCAGTGCGGACGGGGCCAAACTTTATGTCAGCGATTACCGCTATGGCATCGCCATAGTCGATCTGGCTAACGGAACTGTTACGCGGCTGAAATCGGACATTCCCGTGATACTGGATGGGGTTGACGGGCTATGGCGTCATGGCGAGGAACTGATTGCGGTGCAAAATGGGACCAGTCCCATGCGGATCAGCGCTTTTACGCTTTCGGACGACGGCACCAGTGTAGTCGGTCACCGTGTGCTGGAACAGGCGCACTCTGGCTGGACCGAACCGCTGGGCGGTTCATTGGACGGACAGTCCCTGATTTATGTCGCCACTGGTCAGTGGGATCGTTACGTCAAAGGTGAACCTGCAGAAGGAAAGCCCGGCATTCCAACGCAGATCAGGCGCTTGCCGCTGAAATAGCGCCTCAGCCCTCTGCGCATTCGAATTTCTGCAACACATATACGTGGTTTTGCCCGAGTCGGGCCCTTGCGCGGGGGCGGAGAGGGGCCTAATGGCACGCGCTAGGGAGTAATCCCTTGGGATAAATCAAAGTTGGACAGCGCCGTGCTCGACCTTAGCCAGTATCTACCGATACTGATCTTCATCTTTATCGCCTTCGGGCTTTCCGTCCTGTTTGTGTTCCTGCCGATGGGTGTTTCACGCCTGACGGGCGCACACAATCCGGACGCCGACAAGCTCAGCGAGTACGAATGCGGCTTTCCAGCGTTTGAAGACGCACGCAGCCAGTTTGACGTGCGATTCTATCTGGTTGCGATCAGCTTCATCATCTTCGATCTCGAAGCTGCATTCCTGTTCCCATGGGCTGTAAGCCTGGGGGAAACACAGTGGGTGGGATGGATCGGTATGATGACTTTCCTGTTCATTCTCGCTGTCGGCCTTGCCTATGAATGGAAGAAGGGAGCTCTGGACTGGGAATGAGCACCGCAAACAAATCCTCGGGCAACTCCACACTCATCACCCCGCCGACCGCGCCGATCAGCGCGACCGAAGCTGCGGGCATGATGCCCACTGCCAAAGGCGGCGAGGTTCGCCAGCCTGACGCGGATTACTTCAACGCGCTCCAGACCGAGGTGAATGACAAGGGTTTCCTCGTTACCTCGACCGAGGACGTGTTTCAGTGGGCGCGTACCGGATCGCTGTGGTGGATGACATTCGGCCTCGCGTGCTGCGCGGTTGAGATGATCCACGTGAACATGCCGCGCTATGACATGGAGCGTTTCGGCGCTGCCCCGCGCGCATCTCCGCGCCAGTCGGACCTGATGATTGTCGCGGGCACGCTGTGTAACAAGATGGCCCCGGCTCTGCGCAAGGTTTACGACCAGATGTCTGATCCCAAATATGTGATCAGCATGGGATCGTGCGCGAATGGCGGCGGCTATTATCACTACAGCTATTCCGTGGTGCGCGGCTGCGACCGGATCGTGCCGGTAGACATCTACGTGCCTGGCTGCCCTCCGACTGCCGAAGCGCTGCTTTATGGCGTGATGCAATTGCAGCGGAAGATCCGCCGCGCAGGCACGATTGAACGTTAAGGGCTCGCGTAACGATGGCTGTTCTCCATTCCGCCCCAAAATACGCCTCGAACGATGGCGTGATCGCAGAGCTGAGCGAAAGCATCAGCGTCTGGATGCTTTCCGCCGAGGAAAAGCATGGCGAGTGCATCTTCACGGTCCGGCGCGATGATATCGCAACTGTGCTCCAGACCCTGAGGGACGATCACAAGTATCAGCAGCTGATGGAAATTGCCGGCGCGGACTATCCCGACCGGCCCGAGCGGTTCGAGTGCGTTTACATGCTGCTGAGCCTCACGAAGAACCATCGCATCATCGTGAAGTGCTCGACCGACGAGAATACGCCGGTGCCAACTGTCACGACGCTGTGGCCGAATGCGGGCTGGCTAGAGCGCGAAGTGTTCGACATGTACGGCGTGACATTCGCGGGGACCAAGGATCTGCGCCGGATCCTCACCGATTACGGCTTCGAAGGGCATCCGTTCCGCAAGGACTTCCCGATGACGGGCTACACCGAGCTGCGTTATTCCGAAGAGGAAAAGCGCGTCGTGTACGAGCCGGTCGAACTGCCGCAGGATATGCGCACCTTCGACTTCCTCAGCCCATGGGAAGGCTCCGACTATGTGCTGCCCGGCGATGAAAAAGCTGATGGCGCACCGGATGTCGACAAGCCCAAGGTCACTGAAACGCCAGCCGATACCGGCGCCGGCGAGCAGGCCGAGGAGAACGCGGAAGAGGGCACAGATGCCGTTCCGCCCAACATGATCGAGGTTGAAATCTCGGACAAGGAAGAGGGAGGCGAGGCATGACGACTGGCATGCAAATCGAAGAATCGCCCACCACTGACGGCAACGTCATCACCAATTACACGATCAATTTCGGCCCGCAGCATCCTGCGGCACACGGTGTGCTGCGCATGATCATGGAGTTGGACGGCGAAGTGATCGAGCGGATCGACCCGCATGTGGGCCTGCTCCACCGCGGGACCGAAAAGCTGATCGAGCAGAAGACCTATCTGCAGGCGCTGCCATATTTCGACCGGCTCGATTACTGTTCGCCGCTGTGTCAGGAGCATTCTTATGTGCTCGCGATTGAGAAACTGCTCAATCTCGAAGTGCCAGAGCGCGCGCAATATCTGCGCGTGCTGTTCGCCGAGCTGACCCGCATCTGTAACCACATGCTCAATATGGGCGCGCACGTACTGGACGTCGGCGCGTTCACGCCGAACCTGTGGATCATGGACCTGCGCGAAGATTGCATGAACTTCTTCGAGCGGGCGTCAGGCGCGCGGATGCACTCGGCGTGGTTCCGCCCCGGCGGTGTGCACCAAGATGTGCCGGAAAAGCTGCTGGTCGATATCGGCGACTGGCTCGACAACCGTTTCTTCCAGCTGTTTGACGATGCGATGAGCCTCGTAATCGACAACCGCATTTTCAAACAGCGCAATGTCGATATCGCCGTTGTTTCGCGCGATGATGCGGTGGCATGGGGTTTTAGCGGCCCGATGATCCGCGCGGCGGGTATTCCGTGGGATCTGCGCAAATCACAGCCGTACGATGTCTATGACCGCATGGAATTCGACATTCCCGTGGGCACCAATTCGGACTGCTACGATCGCTTCATGGTCCGCGTGGCCGAAGTTCGCGAAAGCGCCAAGATCATCAAGCAGTGCATCCGCGACATGCCCGAAGGTCCGATTGCCAGCACCGATGGCAAAGTCTCACCTCCCAAGCGGGGCGAGATGAAGCAGTCGATGGAAAGCCTGATCCACCACTTCAAGCTTTACACCGAAGGCTTCCACGTGCCCGAGGGCGAAGTCTACGTCGCGACCGAAAGCCCCAAGGGCGAATTCGGCGTCTATCTCGTCAGCGACGGCACCAACAAGCCGTATCGCTGCAAGATCCGCCCGACGGCATTCTCGCATCTTCAAGCGATGGACTTCATGAGCAAGGGGCACATGCTGCCCGACGCGACCGCTATTCTGGGCGCGATCGACGTGGTGTTCGGGGAGTGTGACCGGTGAGCGATATGATCGGAAACATCATCGCTTCTGTTCTGGCTGGAGCAATTATCGGCGGAATAGCTTGGGCAATTCTCTGGGTGCGTGGGAATGAACTTTCGAGCGGGGCTACTGCTGCACTGTTCGGTTTTTGCATGTTCCTTTGTTTTCTTGGCTTGAGGCAGAAGCAAGATGGCTGACCGTACACCCGCACCCGATACGCCTGAACTGCGCGCGCGCTGGGGCTCTTTCGAATGGTCGAAGGAGAACAAGGCGAAGGCGGATTATCACATCGCCAAATACCCGGAAGGGCGCGCGAAGTCGGCAACCATGCCGCTGCTCGACCTGGCTCAGCGCCAAGTTGGCGAGGAGACGGATACGCAGGGCTGGCTGCCGCTGCCGGTGATCGAATATGTCGCGAAATATATCGATGTGCCGGTCATCCGCGTGCTCGAAGTCGCGACCTTCTATTTCATGTACAACATGAAGCCTGTCGGGAAGTACCACGTGCAGGTCTGCGGCACGACGCCGTGCATGCTGCGCGGCTCGGACGATATCATCTCCGCCTGCAAGGCGCGCGGAATGAAGAAGGGCGGGGTCTCCGAGGATGGCCTCTGGACCCTCACCGAAGTCGAATGCATGGGCAATTGCGCCACCGCGCCGATGGTGCAGATCAACGACGACAATTACGAAGACCTTACGGTCGAGCGGCTCGACGCTGTGCTTGATGCGCTGGCCAAGGGCGAGCAGCCCAAGGCAGGCACGCAGGAGCCCGGCCGTCACACCTCCGAGCCCAAGGCTGGCCCAACCACGCTCAAGGAAATGGTCGATGCCAATCACGATTACCGGAGTGAGTGGTGATGAACGGCGCCGTTCTCGCTCTCGCAATTGCAGGTGTCGTCAGCTTCTTTGCCGGCGCGTATCTCGCTGCGACTGACAACCGTACGCTCGGCATCGTGCTGATGGCAAACGGACTGCTGTTTCAGGTCTTGTGCTTGCGTCAGCTGAAGTCGGTAAACACGAAGGATAATAGCGATGCTGGCTGATAAGGACCGCATCTTCACCAATCTCTATGGTTTCCAGGATTGGGGCCTCAAAGGCGCACAAGCGCGCGGCGATTGGGACAACACCAAGGCACTGATCGAGCGCGGCCAAGATGCGATCATCGAAGAGATCAAGGCATCGGGACTGCGCGGGCGGGGCGGGGCAGGCTTCCCGACCGGCCTCAAATGGTCGTTCATGCCGAAAGAGAGCAAGGACGGTCGTCCGAGCTTCCTCGTCATCAACGCCGACGAATCCGAGCCGGGTTCGTGCAAAGACCGCGAGATCATCCGCCACGATCCGCATAAGTTGATCGAAGGCGCGCTGGTCGCTGGTTTCGCAATGCGTGCGCGCGCCGCGTACATCTACATTCGCGGTGAATATATCCGCGAGGCCGAAACGCTGCAGAAAGCCATCGACGAAGCGTATGACGCGGGCCTGATCGGCAAAAATGCGAGCGGCTCAGGCTACGATTTCGATGTTTTCATGCACCGCGGCGCAGGCGCCTATATCTGCGGCGAAGAAACCGCGATGATCGAGAGCCTCGAAGGCAAGAAGGGTCAGCCGCGCCTAAAGCCGCCATTTCCTGCCAATTGCGGCGTGTGGGGCGCACCGACCACGGTCAACAACGTGGAGACCCTCGCCTCGGTGCCGGACATCATGCGCCGTGGTGCCACCTGGTACGCGGCCCTCGGCCGTCCCGGTAACACCGGCACCAAGCTCTATTGCATCTCCGGCCACGTGAATAAGCCCTGCACCGTCGAAGAAGAGATGGGCATTCCCTTGCGCGAGCTGATCGACACTTACGCGGGCGGGGTACGCGGCGGCTGGGACAATCTCCTGGCGGTCATCCCGGGCGGCTCGTCGGTGCCGTGCCTTCCCGCCAGCCTCTGCGACACCGTGCTGATGGACTA
>CALLQC010000179.1 GCA_938015255.1 uncultured Erythrobacter sp. | reverse complement strand
CGATCCTCGATTGCCAGGAATGCCTCGACAACATGAGGCGGCAGATCAGCAACTTTGACCGGCGCGTCTACCACCGCACCGCTTCTGGCAATCGGAGTACCATCGCTCGCAAGCAGCGTGACCTGCGGCGCGGCTATCGGTTCAAGACTTTTCGAAAGCGGCGCCGTTACTGCCAGCCAACCGACGAGCAATATGAGAATAAACAAAATGGCCGCGAAAAGCCGCACAGCCCACCAGCGTTTGCGGCGGCCGCGATAATGGGCAGGACGCCACCAAGGAAGGCGGCGCCGTTCTTCCGACTGGACATGATCGTCGAGCTGCGAAAGACGATTGTCCCAAGTCGCATAATCGGGAACCACGCCTCCTTTGAAGGAAGGCGCATCATCGTCAGCCTCAAATGGCCTCCTGCTCTCGTAGGTCGCGAAATAGCCCTCGCCGCCATCACGCGGTTCGTCGTTCGAGCGTTTCCGGAAGCGCGTGAATAAACCCATACCAACTGTGTTATCAGACTAACACGCCTGAACGCAAGGTTTACGCCGCGAAGCTTACTGGCCTTGCGCTGCGCTTTCCGGCAAGTCCTCATTGAAGACACGCTGGTAATATTCGCTGACGATAGTCCGTTCGGCCTCATCGCACTTGTTGAGGAAAGAGAGACGGAAGGCAAAGCCTACTGAATTGAAAATCGCAGCATTTTGCGCCCAGGTGATGACAGTCCGCGGGCTCATCACAGTAGAAATGTCGCCTGTCATAAAACCCTGGCGCGTCAAATCCGCGACCTTCACCATGTCTGCAATCATCGCGTCGTCGGTATCGGGCGTTTTCGATTTGACGATCTGTTGTTCCGTTTCGGCGGACAGATAGTTGAGAGCAACCACGATGTTCCAGCGGTCCATCTGCGCCTGGTTGATCGCCTGCGTACCGTGATAAAGGCCGCTGGTGTCACCAAGCCCAACCGTGTTTGTGGTCGCGAAAAGGCGGAAATACGGATTGGGCGTGATGACGCGGTTTTGATCAAGCAGCGTCAGGCGACCATCAAACTCCAGCACACGCTGGATCACGAACATCACGTCGGGCCGACCCGCATCATATTCGTCAAAAGTCAGCGCGACAGGATGCTGGAGCGCCCAGGGCAAAATGCCCTCTTTGAATTCGGTGACTTGCAGCCCGTCTTTCAGAACGATTGCATCGCGCCCGACCAGATCGATCCGACTGATATGCGCATCAAGGTTTACCCGGATGCTCGGCCAGTTCAGCCGCGCGGCGACCTGTTCGATATGGGTCGACTTACCCGTTCCGTGATAGCCCTGTACCATCACGCGGCGATTGTGCGCAAAACCAGCGAGGATTGCGAGAGTGGTGTCGGGATCGAAAACGTAGCTCTCGTCAATTTCCGGCACATGCTCACCGCCTTCGCTGAAAGCAGGAACCTTCCAGTCGATATCAATTCCGAAGGCGTCGCGCACATCGACGACTGTGTCCGGTTCGGATGGAATGGCGCTGTTGCCGGCGAAGTCTTGAGAGGAATGTAAGGTCATTGCGCGCCTCGGTTAAAGCGACAATCCTCTGCCCGCAAGACGCTCTGGCCTGCTATTTTTGTAAGTCAGTGCGGTTTTGCGACTTATTTTGAAGGAATGCGGATGCTTCCGAGGTGCCCTCGCTTGATCCAGAGCCTTGCGCCTTCACTTCCGGCCATCAATTGAATCGAATGCGAGGGTGGCAAGCGAATCCAGTCATGCGCGCCGTAAATGTCGCCGTCATGCGTCACCCCGCCGGAGAGGATGAGCAATTCCACGCCGCCATCATGTCCGATGGAATGATCGGCCCCCTCCGCCCATTCCTCCATTGAGACTTGCTCATAATCGCGGCGAGCAAGAATGGCGCTTCGAACCGCTGAACGATCGGGTTCAGCCTCCGTTCGCAATGTGTTGAGATTAATAGCCAACTGCTCGTGATCATCATCCGCGAACTGCCACAGCTTTACGAATATGATGCAGCCATCGTCAGAGCGAGGGATGTGATGCGTTCCGATCGGATTTCGAACGTAGGTTCCGGCAGGATAATCGCCGTGCTCGTCCTGAAACACGCCCTCCAGAACGATAAATTCTTCACCGCCTGAATGGGTGTGCTCCGAAAACGCGCTGCCCTTCGCATAACGCACTATGGAGGTCGCCCTCGCAACCTCATCGCCAATCCGGTCAAGCATTCGCCGTTCTACGCCCTTCATGGGCGACGGCTGCCAATCCAGATCACGCGTCTTGGTAAAAACTGGCTGATCGAATGCTGCATTGACTTTCATATCAGGCATATGGATCGCAACTCCGCGCGTGTCATCAGCTTGTCACTCGAAAAAACCGATCTGTGTCATTACATTGCCTGATATGGCTGATCCGATCGAAAATCTGCGACTGCGTCTTGTCGATCAGGTTCGCGGAGTGTTTAATGACACTTCATCCGGGCAGAAGCCGGTGCCTCCTTCAGACCAAGCGTTGTTTGAGCGGGATTCCCCCATTCGGACGGTGCATGCCGATCTGATTGGCATGATGACAGGCGGAATCAGGGGTCTGCTTCTGCAAATGCTGCATCCCGAAGCGTTGCAAGGCGTGCTGGATCACTCCAATTTCCGCGAGGACATGCATGGGCGACTGCGGCGCACCGCGCGGTTCATTGCGATTACGACGTTCGGGCACCGTGATGAGGCTATGAAAGCAATCGAACGGGTCAACCGCATTCATGCCAAGGTGGGCGGCACCTTGCCGGATGGCACTCCCTACGATGCCAGCAATCCTAGGACATTGGCGTGGGTGCATGTTGCCGAGGCGCAAAGTTTTCTTGCTGGATATCTCCGTCACGTCCGACCTGACATGCCATTTGCTGCGCGTGATGAATATTATCGGCAATTCGCAGTGATAGCGCGGGCTCTTGGCGCCGATCCGGTGCCGGAAACCGTGAATGAGGCGGACGCGATTTTCCGCGAGCTAAGAACCGATCTGAAAACCAGCCCGGAAGCGCGGGAGGTTGCCCAACTCGTGCTGAATGCCAAGCCCCAGGGGACGCCACCGGGCATGCAAGCGATGATCGGTGCGGAAGCGGTGGCGATGTTGCCAGATTGGACCACGCGCATGCTGCGCCTCCAGCGCCCCATCCTTACTGCACTGCCCGCGCGCGCGGCGACCTGGGGCATGGGACGTACCTTGCGCTGGGCCTTCAAGCAGAACAGCGACCGCTCACAAAATTGACGCGCACACGCAGACAATGAGCTATGCTGCATTCGGGGAGTTACACCTGGAAGGGGAACACGCATGCTTGTTGCTTTGGCCATTCTGTCCGTGAATGAAGAGAACCGCGAGGCATATGAGAAAGCCGCGGAGTATATGGCGCAATGGTCAATGGATCATGGCGCCCTCGAGGTCATGGAGCTGTGGGAGAGCAATGTTCCCGAAGGCAAAGTGACCGACCTGCGAAAGGCCGTCGCCGCGCCCGAAGGAGAAAAGATTATCGCCGGATGGGTCGTATGGCCGGACAAGGCAACGCTTGCCAAGGCTCAGGAAGCGATGGGCAAAGGTGAAGGCTTCGAGGGCTATCCCGAAGGCGATCCGCCGTTTGATGGCTCGCGCCTGATTTGGGGCGAATTTGAACCTGTCTTGATGAGGGGACGCTGACGCGATGTCCGAATTTACGTTCTACACGGTCGCGATGAGCCGGGGCCAAATCGCACGCTGGGCGCTTCACGAAGCGGGCGCGGATTACGAGCAGGTGGTGTTCGATTGGGCCACACGGCCCGAAAACTTCAAGGACATCAATCCGATGAACAAGGTGCCCGCTCTGGTCCACCATCATGGCGATCACGATCACGTTATAACGGAAGCCGCCGCCATCAATCATTA
>CALLQC010000178.1 GCA_938015255.1 uncultured Erythrobacter sp. | reverse complement strand
AAATCGGTTCAGGAAGGCGGGATCAAGCCGGACATCACAGTGCCGCAGATCTCTGACCCTGATTACCTGCTTCGTTCGAAATATCAGACGCGCGAAAGCGATTTGCGCGGCCATCTTATCAACGAACTGGGCATCAAGGATGAAGAGCTGGAAGAGGACAAGATCGAAGATCCGCGCTTCCAGCTTACCAGCGAACAGTTGGAAGAGCGGGGCATCGAGGATTTTCAGTTGCATTACGCTCTGGAAACTCTGCGCCGCACAACCAAGAGTTCGGTGGCGCTTCGCAAATAAGCGGACTACATAGCGGCGCATGATGGGTTTAGGACTGGCAAGACTGTTCGCCGTGGCAATCCCCGCCGGATTGCTGGGCGGCGCGTACATTTCTCAATACGGATTCAACCTGTTCCCGTGTGAGATGTGTTGGTGGCAGCGATACCCGCATTTCGCGGCATTGGCGCTTGGATTCATGTCCTGTGTTATGCAGCCTGCGCGGATCTGGGCCGCATTGGCTGGCCTCGCAATAATCACCTCTGGCCTGATCGGCGGCTTTCACGCCGGGGTCGAATATGGCTGGTGGGAGGGGATTACAGGCTGCGCGACGCTTGGCAGTGCCGTGGATGTTATGAACCCGAGCGCAGCTCCGCTCATCCGATGCGATGTCGCGCCGTGGAGCCTGTTTGGCATTTCCCTGGCCGGGTGGAATTTCCTCATCTCGACGTTTGGCGGGATCGCAATCCTCGCATTGAGCGTTAAGGGTGCAAACGAAGAGAGCCTGTGATGAAACGAGATGAACTCCACCGCATGATCCGGGTCGACCAGGCCGGAGAGTTTGGCGCGACACGGATTTACGAAGGCCAGCTCGCCGTAATGGGTGATCGCGGGCCGCATTCCGCGGAAATCCGCCATATGGCGGAGCAGGAGGAAGTGCACCGGGCGAAATTCGATGCGCTTATGGCAGAGCGCGGTGTTCGCCCCACTGCGCTGCAGCCCTTCTGGTCGATGGCCGGATATGCGCTTGGCGCGGGGACGGCATTGCTCGGTCCTGAGGCGGCGATGGCTTGCACTGCTGCGGTCGAAGAAGAGATAGACAAGCATTATTCCGAGCAGCTAGACCGGCTTGCCGAAGACAATTGCGACCCACAACTTGCTGAAATGATAGAGGAATTCCGCGAGGACGAGCGCGAGCACCGCGATGCGGCACTTGCAAACGGCGCAGAGCAAGCGCCGGCTTATCCGCTGCTGTCCGGCGCGATCCGATTGGGCTGCAAGATCGCAATCAAGGTAAGCGAGCGGGTTTAAGCTTTAGATCAGCCGGTGAAGCGGGTTCACACTCAATTCAGTGCCGATCAACCATTGCTTATGATATGAGTCAGCGCCGACAACGAAGCGCATTACAGGATACCCAGGAATGACCAAGTTTCGAAGCACCGCCCTGATCGCCGCCGGACTGGCCGGCTTTGCCATCGCCGCGCCAGCTGCAGGACAGGACAAGGCGGGTGACCGGGTGAACATGGTCATTGCCTATGATGAAAGCGAATGCCCCGAAGCGGCAGCAGATAATGAAATCGTTATTTGCGAGATTCTGGTGGAGGCGGAAAGGTACCGGATCCCGTCCAATCTCCGGACCAGCAGCTCGCCAGACAATGTCTCTCATGCGCGCAAGGTCGAGAGCATCCGTTATATCGGAGATTTTGGCACGATGTCTTGCAGCCCCGCCGGGGCGGGCGGATTCACCGGGTGCACGCAACAATTCATCGATGCCGCCTATGCAGAGCGTGAGCAGGGCGAAGCGGTTCGGTTTGGTCAATTGATCGAGCAGGCCCGTCAGGAACGGCTCTCAACGATTGATCAGGATGCTGATGCTGAGCAGAGCCGCGTCGAGCAGATCGAGCGCGAATACCTCCAGCGTCTGGAACGAGAGCGCAACGCACCGCTTCCGGGCGAAGAGGAGCAGACGTCAGTCGTTCCTGAAGGTGAGCGGGCAGGGCCGCCAGCCACCGGCATTGGCCCGGTTGATGAAGACGAGCCTCAGCAGTGATCCTTCCACTGCACTGATTTTACAATTCTTTAGCCTGAAATTCGCGTCAGCTGCTTTAATTGCTTTTTAGGCGGCTGCTGTTAGCGAGCGCCGATGTGTCCTTATCGCCTCTGGTCGATGCGGGCGAGCATAGGCAAATGGAATGGATCGCAGGGTTGGGCGGCGTAATATGGCAGAAAAGATGAAAGTCCTGGCTGTCTTCGGCACGCGGCCCGAAGCCATCAAAATGGCGCCAGTAATCAAGGTGTTGCAGGCAGAGCCAGCAATCGACGCGCTGGTTTGTGTCACAGCACAGCATCGCGAAATGTTGGACCAGGTGCTCGACCTGTTCGCGATTGAGCCAGATTATGATCTCGACCTGATGAAACCGGGCCAGGGTCTGTTCGAAATCACAACCGGCGCATTGCTTGGCCTCAAACAAGTCCTTTCGGACGTCTCACCCGACCTTGTCCTTGTCCATGGCGACACCACGACCACGCTTTCGGCCTCTCTCGCCGCGTATTATCATCGAGTTCCGGTCGGGCATGTCGAGGCGGGTCTGCGCACAGGAGACATCTACTCCCCCTGGCCAGAAGAAATTAATCGCAAGGTCACGGGCGCCATCACCCGGCTGCATTTCGCGCCAACCCAGCAATCCCGCACCAATCTGCTCGGCGAAAACGTGACCGAAGATCACATACATGTTACCGGCAATACGGTAATCGACGCATTGCTGGACGTTGTGGCAAAGCTTGAGGCGAACCCCGCGCAGAGCCAGGCTTTTGACAAACAGTTCGGGATTGATCCCAGCCGCCGCTTGGTGCTGGTGACCGGCCATCGGCGTGAAAGCTTTGGAGATGGTTTCCAGCGGATTTGCGATGCCTTGTCACAGCTGGCCAGGCGGGATGACATTCAGATTATCTACCCGGTGCATTTGAATCCCAATGTCAAAGACCCCGTGGAAAACAGCCTCGGGGCGCTGCAGCGAGTATCGCTGATCCCTCCGCAGGATTACCTGCCCTTTGTCCACCTGATGCGGCGCGCGGATCTCATCCTCACCGATTCCGGCGGCGTCCAGGAAGAAGCCCCGTCGCTTGGCAAACCTGTTCTGGTTATGCGCGATACCACCGAACGGCCAGAGGCGGTTGACTCCGGGACGGTCAAGCTCGTCGGGACAGACACAGACCTTATCGTTGGCGAGGTAGCGCAGCTGCTGGATAACAGCGCGGCTTATGAGGCTATGGCACGCGCGCACAATCCGTATGGCGATGGCCATGCCGCAGGCCGGATCCGCGATGGGATCGTGCAGTTCCTGCAGAATGAAAGGGCGCGATCATGAGAAGGCCGATCAGGAAAGTTTCGGTCATCGGGCTTGGCTATATCGGCCTGCCGACAGCGGCCATGTTTGCCTCCCGCAAGATCGAAGTCGTCGGGGTCGATGTGAATGCCAAGACGGTTGATACAATCAATCGCGGCGAAATTCATATCATTGAACCCGATCTGGATATGGTCGTGAGTGCCGCGGTTTCGCAAGGGTACCTGCGGGCGACGCTTGATCCGGAACCGGCAGATGCGTTCCTCATAGCGGTTCCTACCCCGTTCAAAGGTGCAGATCACGAGCCCGACCTCTCTTATATTGAGGCGGCTTCGAAAGCGATTGCGCCGGTGCTCGAACCCGGCAACATCGTCATCCTTGAATCGACCTCGCCCGTCGGCGCGACCGAGGCGATGGCAGAGTGGCTGGCAGAGGCGCGCAGCGATCTCAAATTTCCCCAGCACGCCGGTGAAGAGGCCGACATCCGCATCGCGCATTGTCCGGAGCGGGTGCTTCCCGGCAAGGTCATGCAGGAACTCATTACGAATGACCGTGTAATTGGCGGCATGACACAGCGCTGTTCGTTGACCGCGGCGGCGCTTTACAAGCTGTTTGTTACCGGCGACTGCGTGATCGCATCGGGACCGCGCGCGGCGGAAATGGCCAAGCTCACCGAAAACAGCTTCCGCGATGTGAACATCGCCTTTGCCAATGAACTTTCCCTGATTTGCGATGAGCTGGGGATTGATGTCTGGGAGCTGATTGTGCTCGCCAACCGTCATCCGCGTGTGAACATCCTTCAGCCCGGCCCCGGCGTGGGCGGTCATTGTATTGCGGTCGATCCCTGGTTCATCGTTTCTTCTGCACCCGCGCTTTCTCCGTTGATCCAGGCCGCACGCGGTGTGAATGCGTCAAAGCCGGAATGGGTGATCGATCAGGTCAAATCGGCGCTGGGCACGCACCTGGTAGCCAATCCCGACAAGACGGCAAAGGATGTGCGCATCGCCGTTTACGGTCTCAGCTTCAAACCCGATATCGATGATCTGCGCGAAAGTCCGGCGCTGGAGATCGCCGAACGGCTATGCGCCTGGCACGCCGGACCCATGAGCGTTATTGAGCCCTACATCGATGCGCTTCCCGAAACGCTCGAAACAGCGCAGCTTTCAGGCCGCAGCACAAACATTGAGGCCGACATTCACGTGATGCTTGTCGATCACCGCGACTTCAAGGGGTCCGATCGACCGCGCGGAGAAATCATCGACGCCAGAGGCGTTTGGGCGGGCACACCTCAGCTTTACAGCTTTATCGAGCGCCGCAGAAGCGACAGGGTCGATACCTGATACAGCCTAGACCGCGTAATAGTCCCGATACCATTTCACAAATTCGCGCACACCGTCACGCACGTTTGTTTGCGGAGTGTATCCGGTCAGCTCTTTGAGCAGTGTTGCGTCGGCCCAGGTCGCCGGTACATCGCCTTTTTGCATCGGCATGAAATTGCGGGTCGCCTCGCGCCCGCACTCCGCCTCGATCGCGTCGACAAAATCCATCAGTCGCACCTTGTCGGAATTCCAGATATTGACCACCCGATAGGGAGCAACTGGGGACAGGCTGTCGTATTCGGCAATCTCATCGGCACTGTCGGGGCGCTGCGGCGGCGTGTCGATCAAGAGCCGGATGCCTCGCACCAGATCCGCGACATAGGTGAAATCGCGGTACATCTCGCCATTGTTGTAGATATCGATTGGCGTGCCTTCCAGAATACCTTTGGTAAACTTGAAAAGCGCCATATCGGGCCTGCCCCACGGACCGTAGACCGTGAAAAAGCGGAACATGGTGGTCGGCATGTTCCAGAGATGGGCGTAGGAATGCCCCATAGCCTCGTTCGCTTTTTTAGTGGCGGCGTAAAAGGTAAGCTGGGTATCGACCTTTTCCCGTTCGTCGAATGGCATATCCTCGTTTGACCCATAGACCGAGCTGGTGGATGCCATCAGCAGGTGATCAACACTAAGTTCGCGCGCGCACTCCATGACGTTGAATGTGCCAACCAGATTGGAATCGACATAGGCGCGCGGATTTTCAAGACTGTACCGGACCCCGGCCTGCCCTGCGAGATGGACGATCACGTCCGGTCTTTCTGCCATCGCAAGTGCGTGCAGTGTCTCGAAATCTTCGAGCAATCCGACCTTCGCGGTGAAGTGCTGGTTTTGCATCAACATCTGATGCCGCCGCTCTTTCAGCCTCACGTCGTAATAATCCGACATGCCGTCATAGCCGACAACCCGGAAACCTTCAGCCAGAAGCAATTGCGCCAGATGAAATCCGATGAAGCCGGCGGAGCCGGTTATGAGAACGGTGCGCAAAGTCATATTCTCCGATGAAGGTGCCGCTGCGCCGCGCATCTCACTTCGCGCCGTCACCTGTCAAGATGACGCGGAATGTCTTCAGTACGATCAGAAAATCCAGCCAAAGCGAAATGTTCTTTACGTAATAGAAATCGAACCGCAACTTGGCATTGACGTCGCTGACGTCGGTCACATGTCCCTGAGTAACCTGGGCCCATCCGGTGATGCCGGGGCGGACGATGTGGCGATAGGAATAGAACGGCAATTCCGCCTCGTACCATTCGGATAGCGCCTTTGCTTCGGGGCGGGGGCCAATCCAGCTCATTTCGCCGCGCAGGATGTTGAAAACCTGCGGAAGCTCGTCGATCCGGGTTTTGCGAAGAAACCGGCCGATACGGGTGATGCGATCATCATCGGACTTGGTCATCGCATCATTGCGCGCGGCATCGGTATCTTCAAACGCTCCGCGCGGACGCATGGTCCGAAACTTCAGCATCCGGAACGTTTCACCGCGAAAGCCGACGCGCTCTTGCACAAAAAAAGGATTGCCCTTCGAATCCAGGCTGATCAGCACCGCGATGATAGCCATCAAGGGAAGCAGCACCGGCAGCAGAAGCAGGGAACCGACCACGTCTATAAACCGCTTCGTCGCCATATAGGGCACGTTGGGGATCAGCGATCCGAGATCGTTTTCGGAAAGGTGGGTGATCTTGACCTGACCGCTCTGCATCTCGGCTACCTGCCGGTAATGATAAACGGGCACACCGGCGAGCGCAGCTTTGGCAAACAGGCGCTCCCATTCATCGGGATGATCATGATGAAGATCGGC
>CALLQC010000177.1 GCA_938015255.1 uncultured Erythrobacter sp. | reverse complement strand
CGCTGGCTTGTGCCGAGATCGCGCATCGGCATTCGCATTTCCGATCCGTTCAGCATCAGATCCTCGATCAACGCTTCGACCTGCGCCCGCTCCAGTTCGCTGAGTGCAAGCAAAACATCCGCCAGAGAGGAATCGAACACGCTGAGCCCTGCATGCTCGTACAGTTCCCGCATTGCGCTGTTTGCATGGAGCGGTGTGCCGATCAGGTGAAAGATAACAATCGCGGTATCGATCGTGTCAAAGCCCCGGCGGACTTGCTCAGATTCATTGGCGACCAGTGCTATCGCGCTGGCGACCTTGTCATCAACTGGCAGAAACCGGCTTTCTTGCACTGATCTCGCATTGAGGTTCGAGCGCCACTGGAACACTTCGCGGAAGCTGCCAACGATGGCCCGCACAAGGTGTGCGGATTTCGCAGGCGTCGCCGTATCAGGGCGTGTGTGCAGCCAGAACAGCTTCTGATCGCCTGCGCCAACCCAGCCAATCCGGGCACCAACGCCCCATCCCGGCACGATGTCGCTCGCATCGCGGACCGTGAAAGTCTCTTTTACCGTGTCGAGGATCGCGTGAAGCTGTTTCGCATTCAGCGCGATATCATCGATTGACGCGTTGCTGGCTGCAATGACCTCCAGTTCGCCATTCTTTTGCAGCTCGATGACCAGGCTGCGTTCGACCCCGGCATAGCGGGCCGCTGTTCCTAGGAATTGCGGAAGCCGCGCGCCTTCACGCAGCGCGGTCCGATTGAAGGAGGATTGGACAGCGTGTGAAGCTGTGCGCTCCAAACGGCGATCCTGCGATGTTTCGCGCTGCAGCACGCGCTGAAACGTGACGATCCAGGGGGCGATCATCAAAGCTGAAACGGGCAGCAGCGTGCCAGCAAAAACTATCGCAGCCCAGCCCGATGCGGCAGTCAGGATTGTAAAGCTGAACGGCATGACAATCGCCACACGTTTCGGATCGGTAGAGCGATAAACCAGCGCCAATATTGCGCCGAGGGCGATTAGCAGCGCCCACGCCTGCCACGGGCTGGCCCAATAGCTGACATTGCCTGAGCGTATTGAATTGATCGCATGCGCTCTGAAGATCGCTTCGGATGTCGCCCGGCTGCCGGGGGAAATTGGAGTACTAAGACTGCCATCCAGCGCCTCTGGTCTTACGACCATGGCTACCAGCCCGCTCAATTCGCCGGGCGAAATTTGCCCTCCGGTAAGCTGGCTCGCTTTCAGGACAGGTATGCTTTGCTGCTGCGGCATCGCAATCAGAAATGCTTCAGGTTCCGGAATAGGCACATTGGCGAGCGCTGCATCAAAAACCGCAATCGAGCCATTGCTCGCAGGCAGAGCGGCATTCTGCGACCGATTGATGCCGTATTGCGCATCCGGGAGTGAGCGCGCTGTTGCCACCGCACTGCCAAGGCCGCCGACCGGCATCTGCAGCTGCCAGCGTTCGTTTTCCGGCAATGGCTGCACGGGCAGACCGACGACGACCGGCACACCGGATCCACTTACACGGCCGCGATCAGCGCCTAGATAGCCAATCCGCTCGACGCCCAGTCGTTGAAGTTCGCGCTCGATGCGAGTGAATTTTTCAGTGCCTCCCGCTTCAAATGCGTCGTCGCGCTCAATAACCACGACCTCAGGGCTGTGACCGGGCTGATTGACGGTCACAAAGTCGAAGAAGCGGGCATCGGTCTGCGCAAACACACCCAGATGAAGGCACATGCCCAAAGCGAGCATGATTGTTAGGGGTCCCGACCAGTTACCAAGAAATTCACGTCGCCATGCACCAAAGCCGTAGCGTGCCTTGGCGGGCGGACGCGAGGGAGAGGCGGCATTCAGGCCTGTTGTACCGGCCGGTATTGGATGCGAAACCGCAGTCACGATCTAGTAGGGTTATTGAAGGACGGGTTTGCAGGCGGCACAGGCGATCCTTGTGGTCGCAGTGCGTTCCTTTTTGACCCGATCAGCCTTCGTTTGACCCTGGCTCCCCTGAATTTGCCATCCGAATGATCGATACAAACCGGCATCGTCAATCGAACCGAGGCATGTCGGACTGGTCCGACCAAGCGGCCAAGACGGCAGCTTTTCCAGGTAAGCGATTAAGTAATTATCCCTAATTTTCCGTTAATCATACGGTATTCCAGACGGCGCGAACGAGGGGAAGACCGCGCTGCTTCAGGACAGCTTTACGACGACCACTAAGGGAAATCCGTTAGCACCAAATTAATCATATTCTTCCAAAAGTGCCACGTGGTTGAATTATCGAAACAGGATTGGGCACCCGCTGCCGATGCAAATGGCGCGCAGAAGCTGCGTATTCTGCTCGCGGAAGATACCCAGATCAGCGCCGAGGCTATGAAAGCCATGGCGTCGCATTTTGGCGTCGATCTGGAAACTGCCGAGAACGGTCTGGATGCGATTCATATGGTTGAGGCGGCTCATGCAGAAGGCAACCCTTACACATTGCTCATGGTTGATGTGATGATGCCTATCCTTGATGGGGTAGAGACAACCATTCGTCTGCGCGAACTGGGTTTTGGAGCGGACGTTTTACCTATTGTGGCCGTCACCGCTGCCACCAGTTTTGATGAAATACGAAGCTACCGTGCCGCAGGCATCCAGGCATTTCTCGCCAAGCCTGTTGGGATGAAGGAGTTCAAGGCTGCACTGGAGGCCTGGGGCTACCGGACCCGTCCGCGCGCATCGACCAAACGGCTGATCGCCTTGCGGGATCTCGAAGAACAATTTCATGACCGCAACGTCAGGACCCTCAACATAATCGAGGAAGCCTTGACCCAGAAAGATATCAGCGGCGCAACGGTGAAGGAGATCCGTCATCTCCTCCATCAAATCGCTGGTACGGCCACCACTTTTGGTAAGCCAGAATTGAGCAGAGTCGCACGTATTCACGAGCACGAATTGCTTGACGCGGTCGAGAATGATGGATCGCGGCGCGCCCTTCTTGAAGCGGCCCGGATTGATCTCAGCACGAGGATTTCGTCTTGATCAGGTACATTAGCACCCGTCTCGCAGCGTATTGCAAAACCATGGCCGGCGTGGTGGGAGCACTGGCGCTTGCTGCCCCCGCTCTGGGCCAAGAAGGTGCTGCACAGCCGATCGAATTCGACGCGCTGATTGAGCTGCGCGGGGTGGAGTCCGACCTAAATTTTGATGAGGGCGAAGATATCGATAGCTCCGGCATCGGTGCGCGCGTTCGCCTGGGTGCAGAGTATCGCCCGGCGCAAAATACCGAAATCCGGATTGAAGGCGAGGCGCGAATCTTCGAGTTTCGCGATGAAGATCGCGGATCGCTCGACAGTGCGATTGGACGCTTGACCGTCACTCAGCAAATATCCGATGAGCTTCATATCCGCGCCCATGTCCGCCGGTATGAAAACATCGCTGTTCTGGAGGCGTTTAGCGCTGATCAGACAAGTGTTGGTGGGCGTGTCCAGTGGGAACGGGGAAATGACCGCGTCCGTCTGGACGCCGATTACCGTGAGCGAGAATACGACACCAGATTGCCTGGCAATGGCGATGGATATCGTCTGTCCGGTCAGTACAATCGGCGGTTTGGCCCCTATCACTGGCTGCGGTTTGATCTGAGTCATGAGGATATCGAGAGCGATAACGCGCCGCGCCGCAGCTATGACCGTCAGGTGGCTCGGGTGAAGTACAGCCATCCCGTTCATAAGCGTATAAGACTGCGCCCATCACTGGAGTATCGCCAGTGGGACTATGACGCCCGCATTGCCCGCGGTGATCCCGAAGGGGATTTGCGCCGTGATAGCTATGTCGCCCCGGCCATTGAAATATCGGCGGGCAGGGCAACGCGCGGTTTGTACGGGCTAGCCTCGGCAGAATACCGGATCCGGACATCGAATGACGAGCGCTTTGACGACAACGCGATACGTATTGGCGTCCGGCTTGGTTACCGGTTCTGATTGGATGGGGTGATCCCGGCAAAAACGGGAGGCCCGTCTACAGCGGCCCGTCTACAGCGGCCATCTACAGCGGATTGCCGTCCTGATCGCGGAAGATCTCGCGCCTGCCAACATGGTTGGCAGGACCAACCAGCCCTTCGCTTTCCATGCGCTCGATCCACTTGGCGGCGGTGTTGTAACCGACGCCCATCTGACGCTGCAGCCACGATCCCGATGCTTTCTGGTTTTCAATCACGATCTGGCACGCCTGACGATATTTGCGCTCGTCGGGATTGTCCGATGCGGTGAACTCGTCCTCGAAATTGAAGCCACCATCTTCTGGTTCTTCCGTCACTGCATCGACATATTCCGGCGAACCCTGAGCGCGCCAGAAATCGGCAACCGCTTCGACTTCTTCGTCTGACACAAACGGACCGTGCACGCGCACTGTCGCGCCCGTATTCGGCTTGTAGAGCATGTCGCCCTTGCCCAGCAGCTGCTCTGCACCCTGTTCGCCCAGAATGGTGCGGCTGTCGATCCGGCTCGTCACCTTGAAGCTGATACGGGTCGGCAGGTTGGCCTTGATGACGCCGGTGATGACGTCAACCGACGGGCGCTGCGTCGCCATGATCAAGTGGATCCCGGCGGCACGCGATTTTTGGCTTAGCCGCTGGATCAGAACTTCGATTTCTTTGCCGACCGTGACCATCAGGTCAGCCAGTTCGTCAACGATCAAGACGATTTGCGGCAGCGGTTCGTAATCGAGCTGCTCTTCCTCGAACAGCTGCTCGCCCGTGTCGGGGTCAAAGCCGGTCTGCACGCGCCGGCCGAGCGGCTTGCCCTTGGCGATCGCTGTGCGGACTTTCTCGTTGAAGCTATGGATATTGCGCGAATTGACCGAAGACATCATGCGGTAGCGCTTTTCCATCTCCTCAACCGCCCATTTCAGCGCCCGCACCGATTTGTGCGGTTCCGTGACCACAGGCGAGAGCAAATGCGGGATATCGTCGTAACTCTTCAACTCCAGCACCTTGGGATCGATCAGGATCAGGCGGCATTCGGCTGGTGTAAAATGGTATAGCAATGACAGAAGGATGCAGTTGAGGCCGACCGACTTGCCCGATCCGGTTGTGCCTGCGACCAGCAGGTGAGGCATGGCGGCAAGGTCGGCGATAATCGGCTCGCCCGCGATATCCTTGCCCAGGATGATCGGGAGACTGCCCTTGGCCTCTGCAAAAGCGGCGCACGCGGCCAACTCTTTAAGCATCACCACCTGCCGGTCCTTGTTCGGCAGTTCGATGCCCATCACGGTTTTGCCCGGAATGGGTGAAACGCGCGCGGATATTGCGGACATGTTGCGGGCAATGTCTTCTGCCAGACCAACGACCCGGCTGGCCTTGATCCCCGGCGCAGGTTCCAGCTCGTACATTGTTACCACCGGGCCAGTGCGAACTGCTGTGATTTCGCCCTTCACATTGAAATCGTCGAGCACGTTTTCGAGCAGCCGCGCATTGCGCTCAAGCGCGAGCTTATCGAGCTTGGGCGCGTTATCCTGTGGTGGCTCCGCCAGCAGGTCGAGGCTGGGCAGGCTGTAGGTCGCGAACATGTCGCGCTGGTTCTGCTTTGCCGGCGCCGCCTTTTTGGGCGGCGCGGATGGATCGCTGATCTCGGGTGCGCGGCGTGGTGATGGCTCGGGCATGTCGATGGGCTCGGGCTTGGCCTTGCGCCGTGCTTTGGGTGCAGGCGCTTCGCCATCATCATCGGGGAAATCGAGCGAGGCTTCGCGTGACCGCACGAATGGCAGGCGGGCGGCGATTGCCCCTCCCAATGAGGCGCCGCCCAGAAATTCCGGCAGGCTCAGCAAACCGCGCCAGTCAATCGCGAACACCCGCGTGACAAGCGCAACGCCTCCTGCGAGGCAAGCGAGTGCCGCTCCGCCAATGATCCAGCCTGATGCGCCATCGCCAAACCGCTCAGCAACGGCCTGGATTCCGCGCGCGCCCAGCAGTCCTGAGACGCCGCCCAATTGCGCAGGGAGCGTCCCGTCATTGGTGTCAAACGCGATGGTGAGAACGGTGGCTAAAAGAACCATAGCGATGAGCAGCAGACCCGTGGGCAGCCACCAGCGCGTGTTTTCCGGCGCATTGTCATTTTCTACATCGTGCCAGAGCTTGCGAGCCGAAATGTACAGCAGTGGCAACAGCAGAATTGCGGGCAGGCCAAAGATAAACAGAGTGCGATCGGCCGTCCATGCCCCGGCCATGCCCATCCAGTTGCCGACCTGATCGCCCGATGCCGCGGTTGAGGGGCTGGGATCAGTCTGTGTGTAACTGGCAAGCGAAAGCGCCAGGAACATCATCGCGGCAAACAGCACGGCTGCACCGGTCATTTGCGCGGCGCGCCGCATCGACCTGCGGAAGGCTACGCGCCAGTCTGCGTTGGATTTCCGAGTGTTGATAGCGCGGCTCGCCATGATTTGCTCCCGTACGGGCGAATGAGAACACACCATGAATCCTCGGAGAGTCCGGGTCAAGCGTGCTGAGACAAAGCGTGCGCGATGATTTCACGGGCAGGGCGGCGCGCGACGATCTCAGGTCAGTCCGTCGATTGCTGCCCAACGCGGCCAGTTCATGGTTCTGGCGCGGTCCCGATCCATCCCCCCAAGCGCGATGACAGGCACGCCGGACAGCTTCGCCAGCATTCGGAAGCGCACAGGGCCCAGCGTTGCACCGCCAATATGCGAATTAGTAGCGAAAACTGGTGAAACCAGCACTGCGTCTGAACCAAATCGGTTTGCAAGGCTGATCTCATGCGCATTGTGCGCGGTTGCAAGATGGAGCAGGCCCGCACGGCGCGGGTAAAGCGACCTTGGCGCTCCATAAATTCCGTCAGCCCCCCACTCAGTCGCTGTCAGCGCACTATCAGCAAGGATAACGGTGTGCCCCTTGGCCCTGGCTAGGCGCCTTAGCGCCCTGAAGCGCGCGTAACGCTTAACGCCGGCAAGGTGATAATGCCGATAGATAATGCCGCTGCCGCTAGGCATACGCTTTATGGCCACGTCCAGCGCAGCATCATTCCGCTCGTCGGAAATCAGCCAGATGTCGGGTAAGGATTGGTCTTGGCGCACTTGGGCCTTATAGCGCCGGGCTATGGAAAATGCAGCCACTCGTCTCGCGCAGGTCGAAACCAACATCGCGCGTATGTGCATACCCTCGCGGCGCAAGCCGGAGGACATCACTCTGATCGCTGTGAGCAAGACTCATCCCGCAGAGCGGATCGAGCCGCTGCTAGAAGCGGGCCACCGTGTCTTCGGTGAAAACCGTGTGCAGGAGGCCCAGGATAAATGGCCCGCACTTCGGGAACGATATCCTGATACCGAACTGCATCTAATCGGCCAGTTGCAATCGAATAAAGCCGATGATGCCGTCGCAATGTTCGATTGTATCCACGCTCTCGACCGCGCGAGCCTTCTGAAAGCCTTGGCAAAAGCGATGGACAAGGCCGGTAAGCGGGTGCCGTGCTTTGTGCAGGTCAATATCGGCGATGAGGCGCAGAAGGGCGGTTGCCCGATAGCAGAGCTGCCCGAATTTCTCGCCAAGGTGCGCGACGCTGATATACCGATTGCCGGTCTGATGTGCCTGCCCCCCGCCGATATCGAGCCTGCTCCGTTTTTCGCACTGCTTTACAAGCTAGCGGCGGATAATGCGCTCAGTGGACTTAGCATGGGGATGAGCGGCGATTATGAAACTGCCGTGCAGCTGGGGGCCACGCATGTGCGTGTTGGTACGGCGCTGTTTGGAGCGCGTCATTGAGCGGCAAGCTAGCGCGGCTGGATGCCTTTATCGCGAACTGGAGGGCCCGTTTGGAGCGGCAGGCGGAGGTTCATTTCGCCGCCCGCAGCCTGGAAAGCCCTGTTGGAACACCCGCGCACATTGCGGACGATTTCGCACATGAAAACGGTTTCAAACGGATCGGGTTCGACTGGGAGCTGCTGGATGCAGAAGCTTTGCCGAGTGAGGACCGTTCCGCCATTGGCGCTTTCCGCGACGCTCTCAGCCGGGATCTGGCGATGCGAACCGGCTGGCTGGGCGATGATCAGGCGCGCGAATGCGCTCGCGAATTTCTGGACGCGTTTGATCCGGCGACGCGGATGGTTGTGACCAACCATATTGTCCGATCAGGCGGCGAAAGCGAAGGGTGGTTTCCCATCAGCGACGCGACGTTTGAATGGGCCTTTGTCGCCTATGACGAGCGGAAGATCGCCTTGCTGATCGTGACCGCAGAAGATTGACCAATGAAAAAGGGCGCCCATCGCCGGGCGCCCTTCGTCATTCTCAGTTTCGAACCTCTAAAATTCGAACAGGGCTTCGATACCGACATTCCGGCCGCGTGAAAGCGGCGAGAAGGTGCCAGCAGCCGGGGCCGGATCAAATGGACGGTTCACGCCGTTTGAAAACTGGCCCGTACCAAATGGGATCTGAGTGTCGCCACCGGCTTGAACCTCATCAAGCAGATTGCGACCATAAACCGAAAGCGAAAGACCATCGACCGGAGTGACCCAAGTGATGTTCGCTTCAAGGTTCGATATGTCCTGGATGAAGCCGAAATTGTTATCGGTATACGCGAACTCATCGCGGTACTGATAATTCACACGGGTCAGGATTTCGCTGTCACCCACGAAAAGTTCGTGAATGAAGCCCACTCCCCATGTGACTTCAGGCACACGCGGCAGACGCAGGGAAAGGTCTGCGTTGTCGATCACGCCGTCACCCGAAATGTCGAACAGAACCTCGTCATAGTCATCATCGATGATGCCGACATTGGCGGTAACGATAAACGAATCCGTCACACGCATGCGGGCTTCGGCTTCAACACCGAAGATCGAGGCGTCTGCGGTGTTGAAGATCGACTGCGCCACACCGGCGGTCGCCGATGACTGATTGATCTCGCGCTGCATGTCCTCAATTTCGGTAATGTAGGCTGCAAGGTTGAGCGTGAACGCCCCGTCGGCGGTCTGGAATTTGCCGCCGATTTCGTAATTGTCGACCTGCTCTTCACCAAAGCTCAGCGAACCGCCCGGTGCAAAGGCAATCGCTTCGAATGCGTTCGCATTGGTGATCCGGAAGTTGTAGCCGCCCGAACGGAATCCGCGGGTCCAGTGTGCGTAAATCTGGCTGTCTGCAAATTCATACTGTACGCCGAGCTTTGGCGACCAGTTGGTGAACCGCACGCGGTCGGTGAAGCCGTTGTTTTCGGTCGGCGCCCCGGTGACTGGGTTAAGCAGGATCGGGTTAGTACCGCTGGTCGGGCAAGTGCCCTCTACGACCGAACATGCCGGCCTTGGACGGATGTACGTGACTGCGGCGTCTTTCGTTTCCTGGCTCCAGCGAATACCGGCGATGACCGAGAAGTTGTCAGTGACGTTGAACTGTCCGCTGGCGAACGCGCCGAGCACTTCGTGGTCCTGACGACCGCCGCCAAAAAACGCCAATGGGCTAACCGGCGGGAGCTCGCGTATTTCCGTGTAGGCCAGCGTCTGGTCGAAATAGAACCCGCCAACGGTAAGGTCGAAGTTATCGGTCGATACTGCATAACGCAGCTCGTTCGAAATCTGGTCCTGTGCGGTTTCGGTGTCCGAGTGGAAGATAAACGCCGGCAGCGAATCGATGTCACCACCGGTGGTCGCCTCGTAATCGCGCCAGCCGAAGATATTGGTCAGTGTGCCCGGGCCGATATCCAGTTCGGCAGTGAGCGAGGTGGTCCAAATCCGGTTGTCATAGAAACCCGGAAAATCGATCGCGAAATCAAACGTATTGCGATCAAATGTCCCGCGGTTCTGTGCGGACGGGCCATCGCCTTCGGAATTGAAGTAGTCGACCTTGCCCGTAAGCGTGAGGTCGCCGAGCCGCGCTTCAAGTGCGCCGCGCAGGATATAGGTCTCCGCTGCGCCGTGGTTCGACCCGTCGAACAGGTTGCGGAAATAACCTTCATCGTTGTTGTAATACGCGCCGACCTTGAACAGCAGCTTGTCTTCGATGATCGGGCCGGAAATCACGCCGGATGCGGTGTAGTTCGCTCCGCCGCGTCCGCCGTCCACCAGCGGACCGTCAACCGCTGCACGGAACTTGCCGCGGAAATCTTCAGTCGGGCCGCCGGTGTTGATCAGGACAGCGCCGCCGGTCACGTTGCGGCCGAACAACACGCCCTGCGGCCCACGCAGAATCTCGACGCTTTCAAGATCGAAGATGTCGAATACGACACCGCCATTGAAACCGAGATAGACACCATCGACAAAAACGCCGACGGTCGGATCGATTGAGGGGATAGAGGAGTTGATGCCGAGCCCGCGGATCGAGAAGTTCGCGGTGCCGCGGCTGGTGCCGATCTGATCGAGCGAAACGTTAGGCGCCTGGAATGTCAGACCCTGAACATCGCGGACCTTGAAGGCTTCGAGTGTGTCGGCGTTGAAGGCTGTGACAGCCAGTGGCACGTCCTGCACATCTTCCGGGTTCTGGGTTTTTGTGCCGGTCACAACAATGTTGCCGATGTTCTCAAGCGAGCCGCGCTGGGGGGCAGCGTCCTCTGCTATGGCTTCATCATCTGTTTCGGCTTCCTGTGCGTGCGCTGCAAAGGGGAATGCAGCAACAGTGCAAAGCAGCAGCGGGGTAATCCGCCGCGATGCGGTACGAAAATTCATGGAAATGTTCTCCCTAACGTAAGGGCGACGGCACATATCAATAAGTTCACCGAATGCAACCTATCTCGGCTAAGCATTCGTCGAAGTGCAATCGCGTATCGATCTATACGTTCTCGAGCTGTTGTTGTTTCCGATCACTCGCAGCTTCCAAAAGCGCTGCCTCGATATCGGATAGGCGGTCTGGTGCCTTGATCTTTGCGCCTGTCAGGTCGGTCACATAAAATGTGTCAGCCACTGTCTCGCCATAGGCCGTGACATGCGCAGACTGAACGATGAGATTGGCTTTGTAGAGCGCGTGGGCGAGCCGGTTTAGCAGCGCGGGCCTGTCTCGGGCGGTGACTTCGATCACGGTGAAATTGTTCGAGGCGGAATTGTCGAAATTGACCGATGGCGCCACCTCGAACGCACGTGCACGGGAATGCGATAGCGGACGCGCGGCGAGCCGCGGGATCATCTCACCCTCGCCAAGCAGCGCCTTTCGAATACCGTCCTTGAGTCGGCGGATCTGCTGCGCCTCTTTGAATGGCTTCGCATGGCCATCCTGCACCAGGAAGTTGTCGAACGCATACCCGTTGGCTGCCGTGTGAATGCGCGCATCAATAATGTTCGCGCCGGCAAGATGGATGCCGCCGGCCATCCGGTAGAACAAACCTGGATGATCTGGTGCAATCACGCTGACCAGCGTTGCTCCACGGTCCTGATCGACATCGCAATGGATTGACAGATGGTCGTCAATTCGTCTCGCCTCCTCATACTGGATCAGGTTTTTGGCAATGATATCCTCTGGCTCCGCAATCCAGTATGCGTCGGCCAGAAGATCGCTCGCCTCCTCGACCAGATAGGCTTTCTCGCCGAGCGCCTCTTTTACGGCCGCTTGTTTCGCTGCCACGCGTTCGGCCCGGCCGCGACGTTTGTGACCAAGTCGCAGGCGCTCTTGCGAGGCATCGTACAGCTCGCCCAGCAGCTGGCCTTTCCAGCTGTTCCATGTGCCCGGCCCCACAGCGCGGATATCGACCGCAGTGAGGATCGCAAGATTGCGAAGCCGTTCCAGGCTGCGCACTTCGGCGACGAAATCCTCTATGGTTTTCGGGTCGGTAAGATCGCGCTTTTGCGCCGTCGAACTCATCAGCAGATGATTAAGCACCAGCCAGGCGACGAGGTCGGTCTCTTTCTCGTCAAGGCCGAAGCGCGGGCAAAGCTCGTAGGCTACCTCGGCACCAAGGACCGAATGATCTCCACCGCGCCCCTTGGCGATATCGTGCAGGAGCACCGCGACAAACAATGCGCGGCGCGATGCAACTTTGTGGATCTGCTTGGTCGCGCGGGGATGGTCCTTTTTCAGCAGGCCGCGCTCGATCTCGCTGAGCAGGCCGATCGCTCTGATCGTATGCTCATCAACAGTGTAATGATGATACATATCGAACTGCATTTGCGCATTCACGCGGCCAAAGTCTGGAACAAAGCGACCGAAAACCCCGGCCTCATTCATCCATCGCAGCGCCGTTTCGGGATCGTTGCGCCCGCCCAGAAGATCTAGGAACAGCGCATTGGCGCGCGGGTCTTTACGAATGGCTGCATTGATAAGGCGCGAGTCCCGATCTGCGTGGCGCATGGTCTCAGGGTGGATTTCCAATCCGTTTGCTTCGGCGAGCTGGAATATTTCAATCAGGCGCACCGGGTCTTTTGCGAACCAGGTCTCGTTCGGAGTGCGGATCCGTCCGCCCTCGACGACGAAGCCTTTCAGATCGCGTTTGCGCTGGCTCCATCCAGCGAAAAATCCGCTTCGCACTGTTGCCTTGGACGATTCCTCCTCAAGATGAGATAGGAACACCCCGGTCAGGCTGCCAACGCGTTTCGCCTGCAAGAAATAGAACTGCATGAACCTTTCAACCGCGCTTTTGCCCGGCCGGTCTGCGAAATTCATCCGTTCCGCCACTTGCCGCTGCAGATCGAAGGTCAGCCGGTCTTCCGCGCGATTGGTCAGCACGTGCATGTGGCACCGCACTGCGAGCAGAAATCCCTCTGCCCGGCGAAAGCTGCGATATTCCTGATCTGTAAACAGACCGACATTCACCAGCTCGGCTGCCGTCTCGACGCGGTGCGTGTATTTGCCGATCCAATACAGCGTTTGCAAATCGCGAAGGCCGCCCTTGCCCTCTTTCACATTGGGCTCAACGACATATCGGCTATCACCCATGCGTTTGTGTCGCTGGTTTCGTTCTTCGAGTTTCTGGCTCAGAAACTGCCGCTCGCTGCCTTTGACGACTCCTTGCCAGAACCGTTCACGAAGCTCTTCATACATGGGTTGATCACCCCAGACGAGCCGTCCTTCAAGCAGTGCGGTGCGGATTGTCAGGTCTTCTTTGGCCATCCGCATCGTATCGGCGATTGTTCGGCTGGAGTGACCCACCTTCAGGCCCAAGTCCCACAGCAGATAAAGCATTGCCTCAATCACCTGCTCACACCAAGGCGCGCGTTTCATTGGCGTTATAAATGCCACGTCCACATCGGATTGAGGGCACATTTCTGCACGGCCGTATCCGCCCACGGCGAGGATCGAAAGGCGTTCCGCCGCCGTTCGATTGGGGACCGGGTAAACGTGTTCGACAACGTAATCGTGGATCACGCGCAGCAATTGATCGATCAGAAAGGCATAGCCTGCGGTGCAGTTGTGACCGGCCGATGGCGACTGGATCAGGCGCTCCTCAAGCTCCGCCCGTCCGTCATCAAGAGCAGCTTTTAGCGCTGCGACCACATGCGGACGCGCATTGCTTCCATGCTCTTCGGCGAAGGCTGCAACCTGAGATGTAAGTGCGCGCCGATCGATAATCGCGCGCTGTTTGGGGACACGGCGGCCCGGAAGAGTCCAGTCGGTCATCGTGTCCCCTGTAATTTAGGCAGATTTCATCCGCTCGGTGTATTCCGCGCGCAAGGTCTTCTTGTCGATCTTCTGTGTGCCGAGGCGCGGAAGCACCTCTGAAACAGGGAAGATGTGTTCTTCCAGAGGCACCTTGAACGGAGCCGTATTGGTCAGAAGAAACTCGCGCATTTGCGCTGCTGACAAAGGATCACGTCCATCTTTGACCCGGATTACGGCTGCAGGCACTTCACCCATCCGCTCATCCGGAAGGCCGAAGACTGAACATTCGGCGATATCGTCATGCGCGTAAATCGCATCTTCCACCTCGATGCAGGAGATGTTCTCGCCGCCGCGGATGATGATGTCCTTCTTTCGATCCACGATGAAGAGGTAGTCGTCTTCGTCAAGATAGCCGAGATCGCCGGTGCGGAAATAGCCATCCTCGGTAAACGCCTCTTTCGTGGCTTCTTCGTTATTCCAGTACCCTTTGAAGTTGGCGATGGAGCGGATGCAGACTTCACCGATGCTGCCCTGCTCCAGCTTATTGCCGTCATCGTCGAGTATGGCGAGATCCACCATTGGCTGCGAAGCGCGGCCAGTAGAGCCGGGCTTCGCCATGTAGTTTTCGTTGAAGTTGCCGCACCCGACAGCATTGGTTTCGGTAAGGCCATAACCCAGCAGCGGGAAACCTTTCGGAAAGGCCTGTTTGATCTTGGTCACGTGCTCTACCGGGCGCGGCGCGCCGCCGGCCGCAAAACTCCGGCATGCGGAAAGATCGTATTTCTCCCGATTGGGATGAGTTGCCATTTCATAGCTCATCAGCGGGACGCCGACGAAATAGGTGACTTTTTCCGCATCCATGAGACGCAGTGCTTCTTCTGCATCCCATTTCGGCATCAGCACCAGCTTGCGAGCGATAGCATAACTCTGGAGGAATAGCGGCACTTCGCCTGTTACATGGAACAACGGCACCGCGATCAGGGCGCAAGGCTGATCGGAAACGTCCTCTCCCTGACTTTCCAGCAGAATTTTTGCCATGGCACTCTGGCTGACATAGCTCATAACGCCATGCACGACGCCTCTGTGATCGGACCATGCACCTTTTGAGTTGCCCGTTGAACCAGAAGTGTAGAGGATCGTTGCGATATCATCCGGCGTAAGATCGCCAAGCATGGTCATGGCAACAGCGGTCCCATCAGGCGCGGCCCAGACACTGGACAAGCCGTCTGCCGGGGCGGTGTGATCGATCAGGACGATCTTGGCGGAATGGTCTGTGCCCTCCAGCCGCTTGGCACGGCCTGCATCTGCCAGCACGATCTTACATTCGGCGAGGCGGATACCGTAGGCAAGTTCGTCGCCCGCCCAGAACCCGTTGAGCAAGGTGGCGCAGCCGCCTGCCATGATGATGCCCATATAGGCGATCATCCAATTGGCGGAGTTGCGCGCGGCAATCCCGATTCTGTCGCCCTTTTTCACGCCGTGGTGTTTCACCAGACCTTCAGCGACGCACACGGCCGCTGCATAGGTTTCGCCAAAAGTAAGGCGCAGATCGCCATCAACCAGAAAAGGAACGTCTTTGTGCTCGTTACAGAAGTGGGCGAAATAGTGTGCCATTGTCGGAGGAGCCATCGCGAATGCGGGCATTTCAACTCCGTCTCGATCAAACGGCACGGTTTTGAAGGGTTGGCCGTCTTTGGTCAGCTCGCCGATGATGTGCTCGAGCGCAGTGTCCAGCTGGGTGGGCATGCGATTTCCTCTCCTTAAGGTCTTCCATTTATGCGCGCAGACAAGGTTTGCCTTGCGGTGCATACGCTAACGCAGTGAACGCAGCCTTGCATCCGGCTGGCCTTCCCCAAGACCCTTTCCCCAGACGCAGCGCTGTGCCACAAGCCGCGCAAAGCAAGGTCGCACACGCGGCTTTCCAACCGTCATTAAGAGGTTCAACTGGTGCTGTCACTACTTGCTGCAAGCGCCTCAGCCACGGCGCCGCTATACTGGTCCGATCTTGGTCTGACGCCGGGAATTGATCTGGGGTTTTTTACGCTACGGTTCTATTCGCTTGCGTATCTGATCGGCATCTTATTTGCCTATTGGCACCTTTCAAAAATGATCAAGGCGCCTGGCGCCCCGATGGCGCAGCGCCACGCCGACGACTTGTTTTTCTACTGCACCCTTGGCGTGATTCTCGGCGGGCGGCTGGGCTATGCGATCTTTTACAACCCGAACCTGTGGGACAATCCGCTGGATGTGCTCAAACTGTGGGAAGGTGGCATGAGCTTTCACGGCGGCGTGCTGGGCGTGCTGGCGGCGATCACCTGGGTTTGCACGCGGGGCAAGCTGAACTGGCTGCGCGTTTGCGACTACATTGCTGTCACGTACCCACTGGGCCACTTCCTCGGCCGGCTCGCCAATTTCAACAACGGCGAGCTGTGGGGCAGGGCGAGCGATGTGTCATGGGCGATGGTTTTTCCCGGCGGCGGTGAAATCGCGCGCCATCCCAGCCAGCTGTATCAGGCCGCACTGGAGGGGTTTGTGCCCTTTGTGGTGCTTACGCTCTTGTTCTGGAAGACCAAGGCACGGTACCGTCCGGGCTTGCTGGTCGGTACCTTCACGGTGATGATGGGGCTCGCCCGTTTCATTAACGAATTCTTCCGCGAACCCGATGCACAATTGGCTGAATTCGCAGCTCGAACCGGACTATCGATGGGACAATGGCTAACAATACCGCTCATTCTAATCGGCTTGATTGTAACGATCTACGCGGTGACCCGGAAACCGGTGGGTACGGGCGGCTCTCCCGCTACGGCCTGAACGACAATTCCGGCGCGAATGAATGGCAACCGCGCGCGCTGCTGCTTATCGAACCCGATGGCAGCACAGCAGAGATTGTCCGGGAAGACTTCGTCACTGGCGAGGCCGTGGCAGCGCGCCAAGCCGAGAACTTAAGCAAAGCACAGGCTGATCGTGAGGCCAAGCAATTGGCCGAAGACAAAGCGCGCAAGGAAGCTGAAGACTCCGCCAAACGCGAGGCGGCGGACAAGAAGGCGAAAGAAGCAGCAGACGCCCGGCGCAAGGCGGAAGAGCAGGCAAAAGCCGAAGCAGAACAAAAAGCCGCAGCCGAAGCGAAAGCGAAAAAGGAAGCCGAAGAGAAGGCCAAGCGCGAAGCAGAGGCCAAGGCCAAAAAAGAGGCAGAGGCCAAGGCTGCCAAACAAGCCGCGGAAAAAGCCAAGCGCGAAGCGGAAGCGAAGGCAAAACGGGAGGCCGAAGAGAAGGCTCGTATCGCTGCCGAGAAGGCAGCAGAGAAGGCCCGTAAAGAGGCAGAGGCCAGGGCAGAGGCGGAACAAAAGGCGCGCGAGGAAGCAGAAGCGAAAGCACAGGCGGAGCTTGCCGCTGCCGATCTCGGAAAAAATTTCCGCCGCCTGATCCGGGAGACCGGACCGATCAGCCTTTCGCAGTATATGGGTGAAAGCAATGCCCGCTACTACGCCTCGCGCGATCCCCTGGGCGAGGAAGGCGATTTCATCACCGCACCTGAAATCAGCCAGATGTTTGGTGAGCTGGTCGGTCTGTGGCTGGCCGATCTGTGGGTGAAGATGGGCGCGTCTGACAACATTCACTATGTTGAGCTTGGACCGGGAAGAGGCACCCTTTCGAAAGACGTGCTGAAAACGGCGGGCAAATACGGTTTCAATCCGCACATTCATTTTGTCGAGGGTTCGATCGAACTGCGCAAGATCCAGCGGCAGGCCGTGCCCACAGTGCATTTCCACAATGACCTTTCGACCTTGCCCGAAGATCGCCCATTGCTGATCGTCGCGAACGAGTTTTTCGATGCGCTTCCGATCCACCAGCTGGTCCGTTCAGCGGGCGGCTGGCATGAGCGGATGGTTGGACTGGATGACGACAAGTTCGCATTTGTCGCGGGCGACAAGCCGATGGATGCGATTGTCCCCTCAAGCTGGAAGGATGCCCAGCAGGGTGCGATGATTGAGACAAGCCCGGCAGCCGCAACCGTGATGGGGGAGATAGCGCAGCGTCTTGCCAATCAGGGCGGCGCTGCGCTGATCATCGACTACGGAGCGGCTGAGCTGGCCTCAGGATCGACATTGCAGGCGTTGAAGGACCACAAGAAAGTCGATCCGCTTGAAATGCCCGGCGAGGCGGATCTGACTGCGCATGTCGATTTTGAGATGCTGCAAGAGGTCGCCCTCAAGAACGGTGCGGACGTGATGGGTCTGCAAACCCAGGGGGACTGGCTGCGGCAATTGCATATCGATACGCGGCTGGAGGCGCTAAAGCGCAAATCGCCAAACCACGCAGCAACACTGCAAAGGCAGCGCGACCGGCTGGTTGAAGACGACCAGATGGGTGAACTGTTCAAGGTGCTCGGCCTTTGCGGGCGCCGCTGGCCGATTGGTGAAGGCTTTGCCTGAAAAGTGTAACCCGACATCCCGCATCTGCGTATAACCTCCGCGAACCTTTTGGAGAAACCGATGACCTACCGACTTGCTGTCGCATCACTCGCCCTTGCTGCCATTGGTTCGCCAGCTCTCGCTGCGGATTCCATCACCGGTCGCTGGGTGACACAGGACAAAGACGCGATCGTCAGTATCGGCCCATGCGGAGCATCGACTTGCGGAAAGATCGCACGGTTTCTGGTTGCTCCGCCCGACGGGCTCGATCAGCGGGACATCAACAATCCCAATCCAAAACTCAAAAAGCGTAAGCTATTGGGCCTGCCGATCCTGACCAATTTCAAGGAAGATACCGATCTGTGGCGCGGTCAGATTTACGATCCCAATTCGGGCAAATCCTATCGCTCGGTAATCCGCCGCAAGAATGCGACCACGCTTGAAGTGAAGGGATGCATTGGACCGTTCTGCCAGACGCAGATCTGGCGCAAAGTGTCCTGATCACAGCTTACCGGCTTGACACAGCGCGCCGTTACAGCCCGATTTTTGCCGCGAGCTCATCTGCGGCCTGTGCAGGGCTGAGCTTGCCCTCTCCTTCGCGATCAACGGCGAAGTTCGCCTCCCGCATGGCCTCGACGCTGATCGATCCGATTAGCGGCTTCAGAACTGCGGCTATACCCTCATCGTCTGCAATCCGCGGCGACAGCATCAGCATCGCGTCATAGCTTGGCAGGGCCTCACGCGGGTCTTGCAGAACCACCAGCCGGTCAGCCGCAATCCGTCCGTCGGATGTGTATGCGCTGATCACATCAGCCTCCCCGGATCGCAGCGCATTGTACATGAATGTTGGCGAGAAATTTCGGGTCTCGCCAAAGCTCAGGCCATAGGCCTCCCTTACGCTTATCCATTCGGGGCGTTCGAAGAATTCCGGATCACCGCCCACCGTCAGCCGCGATGCCACCGGCACAAGATCTTCCAGCGAGTCCACACCGAGCTCAGCCGCACGGTCCGCGCGCATCGCGAAGGCATAGGCATTTTCGAAGCCGAGCCGGCCAAGCACGCGCACGCCATTCGCTTCGCGCTCCCACTGCACGATTGTTTCATACATCGCATCACGGCCCGGATTGTCCGCGCGTTTGAGATTGTTGGTCCAGATCGTGCCTGTGTAATCGACCGAGATATCGATGCTGGAACTGGCGACGGCATTGTGCACCACCGCCGAACCCAGCCCGTCACGATACTCCACGTCATATCCCGCATCCTCCAGCCGTGATCCGATCAGTCTGGCCAGGATGTATTGTTCCGAAAATTGCTTGGAGGCGATGACGATCGCATCGTCATTTTTGCTGCCGGACTGATAAGCCAGCGCTGTCGCAAGTCCCGCGGCAACGGCGAGCAGTCCGCCACCCCATTTGAATGTCGATCGGTCTGCGAGGCCGCGCTCGATCAAACCAAGCAAAAGATCGACGAGCAATGCCAATCCCGCACTGGCGAGGCACCCTGCGAGCACAAGCGCCCAGTTCTGTGTCTGCAGCCCTGCGAAGATCGGATCGCCAAGGCTTGGCTGGCCGATTGTGGTGGACAAGGTCGCAGCACCGATCGTCCAGACACTTGCCGTGCGGATGCCGGCCATGATGAAGGGTGCGGACAAAGGGGCCTCGACCAGACGCAGTTTCTGCCAGCTGGTCATGCCGACACCATCGGCTGCCTCTAGCACGCCGGGGTCCAGATTGGCCTGCGCTGTGACTGAGTTTCGCAGAATTGGCAGCAAGGCATAAAGCGCAAGCGCGAGCAGGGCCGGGAGGAAACCCAAAGTTGGCAGGTCCTCGCCAAACACGGCCCGCAAAGACAGCAGGATCGGGAAAAACAGAGCCAGCAGCGCAAGCGCCGGAATGGTCTGCACAAGGCTGGAAAAGCCCAGCGCAATCCGGTTAACCGTCGGCGAGCGGCTGGCCCAGACCGCCAGAGGCAACGCAAACGCAATGCCCAGTCCGATTGCGCTCGCCGAGAGGACGATGTGCGCGGCAAGCTTGTCTCCAAGCCCCAGGAGATTGCCCCAGAACCCGTTCATGAGGCGGAGCCTTCCGCTTCCATCCGGGCGAGTTTTTCCGCCTGTTGCTTGGGCACCGAAACTAGGCCTTGCGCAACATTCCCGCCATTTCCGGCAAGCAGGGAGGCGGGCGTCTCATCCGCCACCATGGAACCTGTATCCATAACCAGAACACGGTCGGCGAGCAGCAATGCCTCAGCCATATCGTGGGTGACCATAACCGTGGTGAGACCCAGTTTGGTATGGAGCTCTCGCACTTTATCACCCAGCGCATCGCGTGTGATTGGATCGAGCGCTCCGAAAGGTTCGTCCATCAAAAGCAGTTCCGGATCCCCGGCAAGCGCCCGTGCGACACCCACGCGCTGTCTTTGACCACCGGACAGCTCCTCCGGCATGCGTGTTGCCATTTCCGGCTCCAGCTCAACGAGTGTGAGAAGCTCGGCAATGCGTGCACCGGCCAAAGGCTCCCCGGCAAGGCGGGGGCCGATTGCTATGTTCTCTCCAACGGAAAAGTGAGGAAACAGACCGATCCCCTGAAAGACGTAACCCACCCGGCGGCGCAATTGCGCCTGCCGCACGCCGGTCACATCTTCTCCCGCAAAGATCACACGGCCGCCGCTCGGCGCGACAAGCGTGTTGACCATTTTCAGCAGTGTCGACTTTCCCGATCCCGAAGCGCCCACCAATGCGACGAAGCTTCCCCGCGCAATCGAACAATCGATACCCGCTACAGCCGTGACATCGCCATAGCGCCGCTCAACCTGTTCAAATCTCAGAATTGCATCGGGCTTCGGTGGTGAATCTGGCATTGGCAAGGGCGATAGCGTGTGATGGGCTATTCGGCCAGCCGCTCTCCGGAAACGTTGATTGTTGTGCGAAGCCCGCCGGGGTTCCAGTCATGCTTGATCGAGCCACCAAGCTGACCTTTAACCGCCATGGTCACCAGCCGCGATCCGAAACCGCCATCTTCCGGTCTCTCCACTGGAGGTCCATTTCTCTCCACCCAATTGATTGAGACCATGTCGTCACTCGCCTTGATCGAGATGGCGACTGTGCCCGCCTGTGTGCTCAAGGCCCCGTATTTGGCAGAATTTGTCGCCAGTTCATGGAATATGAGAGCCAAGGGCGTGGCCGCCCGCCGGCCGACTTTAACGTCGTCGCCGGAAATCTCGACCGCCTTGCCTTCCGTCACACCGTACGGAGCCGTCAGTACGCCAAGCAGCGCCTTTAGCTGGTCTTCGATCCGTTGGTCGATTTTAAGGGCATATTCCTGCGCGCGCGAAAGGGCGCGGATGGTGCCGGATAGCATTTCCCCGAAGGCTTCGATTGTTTTGTCGCCGCGCGCATGCAGCGCGATGAGACCCATGATGACCGCGAATATATTCTTGATCCTGTGCGCCAGTTCACCGGCGAGCAGCTCGCGTTCCTGCGAAATTCGATGCGCGTCGTCGATATCTGTGAGCGTTCCGAACCAGCGGGCGGTCTGGGGGTCATCGCTCGATGGAATCGCCCGCGACAGGACGTACCTGTATGAACCGTCAGCCTGGCGCAGTCGCCATTCATCCTCGAACAGATCGGCATTCTGCACTGCGCCTGCAAAATTGCTGAGCGTATCGGCGTAATCATCCGGGTGGATCGCGTCCCGCCATTCATCGACATTCGCCGGAGCTGGCAGGCCCGTTACCTTCTCCCACCGCGCGTTGAAAAAATCGAACTTGCCACCGGGCGCGGCTGACCAAGCGATGTCGGGAACGCTGTCCAGCACGAACTGCACGCGGGCGGCACTGTCCTTGAGGGCGAAATCGGCGGTGTTCGCCTGACGATGCGCCTGAAGTCGGCGTTTCACCGCTTCGGCCAGCACGAGCAGCCCCTCGCGCTGAAATTCATCGAGCGGATGTTCGCGCGGTTCGTTATCCAGCACGCACAGAGCGCCCAGCGGCGCACCTTCGCTGGAGATGAGCGGGGCACCGGCATAATACCGCAGATGTTGTTCGCCCGTGACAAGCTCAAAGCTGAAAAAACGCGGATCTTGCGTCGCATCCAGCACTTCGAGAATATCGGCCTGCGTCATCGTATGCGCGCAAAAGCTGGTCGAACGCGGCGTTTCCTCAAGGTCAGTGCCCTTGCGTGCAAGGAAGCGTTGCCGCTGGCTCTCGACCAGGCTGACGGTTGCTGTGGGGACTTTGCACAATCGTGCGGCAAAGCGCGCAATGCGGGCCAGCTCGTCATCGCCTTGCAAGGCATCAAGGTCAAAGCTGGCCATCACCGTCATACGCTCATCTTCGCCGCAGAATTCCGCAGCTGGTGCAGTGCCGGTGGGCCATGGACGGGGTTCGATAAGAGTCACAATTCCTCCAACGATCCCTCCATCGGCTGGCAATACAGGAATGCCGGATGGCGTCAATTCGCCTTGCTTGGGCGGAAAGTTGGAACAGCGATTTGCTGTGATTGCCAAAGTTGGCATTGGTCTGGGGCGTTGCTAAGGCAGTTGAGCAATAAACGACAGTTTGACGGACAGATTATTATGCGTGCGACCCCAGATTTCGATTTCCAGCTTGGCGAAAGCGCTGAGATGATCCGCGATAGTGTGGGGCGGTTTGCTGACGAGCAGATCATGCCGCTGGCTGACCGGATCGACCGGGAAGACTATTTTCCGCAGGCAGAATTATGGGCGCAAATGGGCGAGCTGGGCCTGCACGGCATCACGGTGGATGAGGCAGATGGCGGGCTGGGGCTCGGCTATCTTGAACACGTGATCGCAGTCGAAGAAGTCAGCCGTGCAAGCGCATCCTTGGGACTGTCTTACGGCGCGCATTCGAACCTGTGCATCAACCAGATCCGCCGCTGGGGCAATGAAGAGCAGAAAGCGAAGTATCTGCCTGGCCTGATTTCGGGTGAGCACGTCGGTTCGCTAGCCATGTCAGAGGCCAGCGCCGGGTCGGACGTGGTTTCGATGAAATTGAAAGCAGAAGCGGTTCAGGGCGGTTATGTGCTGAACGGCACCAAGTTCTGGATAACAAATGCGACGTTCGCCGACACGCTGGTGGTCTATGCCAAGACCGATGGCAGCGCCGGATCGAAGGGGATCACAGCTTTCCTTATCGAAAAGGGCGATGAAGGTTTCTCCATCGGTCAGAAAATCGAAAAGGTCGGCATGCGCGGCTCCCCCACAGCAGAGCTGGTGTTTGACGATTGCCTCGTCCCCGAGGACCGCGTGATGGGGCCCGTCAATGGGGGGGTGGGCGTGCTGATGAGCGGGCTTGATTATGAGCGCGTGGTGCTCGCGGGACTTCAGCTCGGCATCATGCAGGCGTGTCTCGACACGGTTATCCCGTACCTGCGCGAGCGCAAGCAGTTCGGAAAGCCCATCGGCAGCTTCCAGCTGATGCAGGCCAAGGTTGCCGACATGTATGTCGCGCTGCAATCCGCCCGCGCATACACCTATGCGGTGGCCAAGGCGTGTGACGCGGGTCACACTACGCGCTTCGATGCAGCGGGCGTAATCCTTCTGTCGAGTGAAAACGCCTTCCGCGTGGCGGCCGAGAGCGTTCAGGCGCTGGGCGGCGCAGGCTACACGCTCGACTGGCCGGTGGAACGGTATATGCGCGATGCAAAGCTGCTCGACATCGGCGCGGGCACGAATGAAATCCGCCGGATGCTGATCGGCCGCGAGCTCATCGGAGCAGCGGGGTGACGCGCACAAGGGGGCAGCGACGGGCATGAGCAAACCTCTGCATCTCGTGCGGACGGATTTCCTCTCGCCGGAGGATCACGCGACGCTGCTCGACTGGGCGATCTCGCATGAGGACGACTACACGCCCAGCCTGGTTGGCGGAGGATCGAAAATCGCCGCGCGGCAATCGCTGACCTTGCAGGATTTCGGCCCGTGCAAGGAGGTCATCCGTTCAGCGCTTAAGCCGATCCTCAATGAGCTGGGCGAGCAATTCGGGCTGAAATTCGGAAGTCATCACAAATTCGACGCGTCATTCACCGCTCACAATGACGGCGCGTTTTACAAACCGCATACCGATCTTGGCCAGTTTCCCCAGCATCGCACGCGCGCGCTGAGCATGGTCTATTATTTCTATAACACGCCTGCACGTTTTACCGGCGGCGCGCTGCGTATCTACCGGATTGAGAAGCCGGGTGATTATGTAGATGTGCCTCCGCAGGATAATTCGCTGGCGGTATTCCCTGCAATGATCCCGCACGAAGTCCGCCCTGTTCAGTGCCCTTCCGGGGCGATTGAGGATTCGCGCTTCGCAATCAATGTCTGGGCTCATCACGTGAAAGAGGCATAACCATGGCTGTTTACATCATAGCGCGCATGAAGATCCATGACCGTGCCGGATATGACCGGTACGAGGACGGTTTCATGCCGGTATTCGAGAAATTCAACGGCAAGATGCTGAGCGTGGACGAAGACCCCAAGGTTTTGCAGGGCGAATGGGACCACACCCGCTCAATCCTGATCGAGTTCCCGGATAAGCAATCTGCATATGCATGGATGATGTCTCCTGAATATCAGGAAATCGCCAAGCACCGCCTCGCCGCCAGCGAAGGCGAATCCATTCTGGTTGAGGGATTGGAAGACAACGCATGACCGCCCCCATTCTGACTTCCAAACTCGACAGCGAAGCGCCAGACGCGAAGGCACGGTTTGCGCACAACAAGGCGCTTTCTAAAGACTTGCGCGCGGCTGTCGCCGAAGCGTCGTTGGGCGGGCCGGAACGCTCGCGCGAGCGGCATGTGTCGCGCGGCAAACTGCTCCCGCGTGAGCGGGTGGAGCGCCTGCTTGATCCCGGATCACCGTTCCTCGAAATCGGCCAGCTTGCCGCAAATGGCATGTATGAAGGCGACATCAACGGCGCCTCGCTGATCTGCGGGATCGGGCGCGTGTCGGGCCGTCAGGTGATGATCGTGTGCAACGATGCCACGGTGAAGGGCGGCACGTATTATCCGATGACGGTAAAGAAGCACCTTCGCGCGCAGGAAATCGCGCAGGAGAACCGGCTGCCGTGCATTTACCTCGTCGATAGCGGCGGCGCGAACCTGCCGCACCAGGCCGAGGTGTTTCCTGACCGCGACCACTTTGGCCGCATCTTCTTCAACCAGGCTAATATGAGCGCGCTGGGTATTCCGCAGATCGCCTGTGTGATGGGCAGCTGCACAGCGGGCGGCGCCTATGTGCCTGCCATGTCGGACGAGACCGTGATCGTGCGCAATCAGGGCACGATCTTCCTCGCAGGGCCTCCGCTGGTGAAGGCGGCAACGGGCGAAGAAATCACCGCCGAGGATCTGGGCGGCGGCGATCTGCACGCGAAGAAATCGGGCGTGGTTGATCACCTGGCCGAGAATGACGAGCACGCGCTCACCATTGTGCGCGATATCGTCAGCCATTTGGGTGCAAACACTGGTGCGGCCAGCGACATTGACTTGAAAGACCCGCGCCCGCCCAAATTCGATGCGGATGATCTTTATGCGATCATCCCGGACGATGTGCGCGCGCCCTATGATGTCAAAGAGGTGATCGCGCGGCTGGTCGATGGCAGCGAGTTTCATGAGTTCAAGCAGCATTATGGTTCGACGCTGGTGTGCGGCTTTGCGCATATCTGGGGGATGCCGGTCGCGATCCTCGCCAATAACGGCGTATTGTTTTCCGAGAGCGCGCAAAAGGGCGCGCACTTTATCGAACTCGCCTGCCAGCGCCGCATACCGCTGCTGTTTTTGCAAAATATCTCCGGCTTCATGGTCGGCGGGAAATACGAGGCGGAAGGCATCGCCAAGCATGGCGCGAAGCTCGTCACCGCCGTTGCCACCGCGAGTGTGCCCAAGATCACCGTGGTGATCGGCGGCAGCTTTGGCGCGGGCAATTACGGCATGGCGGGCCGCGCCTATTCCCCGCGCTTTATGTTCACCTGGCCCAATGCGCGCATTTCCGTGATGGGCGGCGAACAGGCCGCAAGCGTCCTCGCCACCGTCCACCGCGACGCGGACAAATGGACCGAGGAAGAGGCCGAAGAATTCAAGGCCCCGATCCGCCAGAAATACGAAGACGAGGGCAACCCCTATTACGCCACCGCGCGGCTATGGGACGACGGAGTGATCGACCCGGTGCAGACGCGCGATGTGCTGGGACTAGCCTTCGCGGCGACGCTGGGGGCCCCGATTGCCGAGCGACCGCAGTTTGGTGTGTTCAGGATGTGAATGTGTCGATTGGCGATTTAACTGAATTCATCCCGCCCCCGTCAGTGGCGGCCAAACCGAATTGGCCCTTAGTCGAGGCTCAGTTAGGGACCGAATTGCCTTTCGAATACAAGATGATCGTAGATGCCTTCGGCCTTGGGACGTTCGGCGGCATAATGACATTGTTCACTCCAATGGCAGAGCGCAGCCATCTCAACCTGATTAGCCACCATGAATACGTTCAGGCCAATCTCCATTTGTATTCTGGCTTTATTGATTACCCTATTTTTCCGGATCGTGGTGGCCTGCTTGCCTTTGGCGCATGTGAAAACTGGGAAATGTTTTACTGGATTACAGAGGGTAAGCCAAATGAATGGCCGATACTCCTGAACGAGCAAAGAGGGCCTCGATATGACCGGTTCGAAGTCACTTTATCGGAGTTTATGACCGGCTTGTTGCGTCAGGAGCTAAAGCCGAGTGTATTGGCTGACGATTATGGCTCTCTCGTCACATCAGAGTTTGAGCCGATCCACTGACGAGTTCAGCATGACGGCTTCGGCTATGATCTGTCGATTAAATCCCCCTCGCATTCCGCTACGTAACTGCTAGTCAGTTCAGCGAGAGAGGGAGCGATACGCTTTGAAACACAACGAAACCCGCGATGTCGGCCTGTTGTCGCGCATCGTGAACCGGATCATCCTGTTCCTCTACAAATGGCGCGGCTGGCGGATTGTCGAGCGTTTCCCGCAGGGCGTGAAGAAGTGTGTGATCGCCGGTGCGCCGCATACCTCCAACTGGGATTTCGTATTCTTCGCAGGCGCCACGCATGAGGAAAAGGTGCAGCCCAATTTCATGGGCAAGCACACGCTGTTTCAGGACATGATGCGCAATTTCATGTTCGACATGGGCGGCATCCCGATTGACCGGACGCGCCGCGCCAATGCGGTTGAGCAGGTGGCCGAGGAATTTGCCGCGCGTGACGAGCTGGCGCTGGTGATCGCGACCGAGGGGACCCGCAGTTCAGACGGATCGTGGAAATCGGGGTTCTACAATATCGCGCAGGCCGCCGGTGTGCCGATCGTCCCCGCCTTTGCCGATAACGACACAATGACCATCGGGTTCGGCCCGCCTATGATCCCCAGCGGGAACTATGGCGAGGACTTGCTCAAACTGGCGCAATGGTTTCGCAGCAAGATACCTGATCTTGATCGGTACAAGGTGCTGGAAGCACAAGCGCTGGCCCTGATTGCAGAGCAGCGCGCGGCCATTGCTGGTGCGCCGCCGGTAAAGCCCTGAGCGGCATCAAGTTCAATTTTATCAAACTGAGGGTTTAAGCTGCGGTCCTTGACCCCTAGATAGGGGACAGGATCAGGAGGGCGACCCGCCATGCCATTGGCACCCGAAGACATTGCCATTCAGCGCCGCGACGTTGCGGCACGCGTGCTCGAACTGGTGGAGCGCGAAGGCGAAGAAATGACTATGGCCTCGCTCGTGCGTCACGGTCCCTATTCAGCACGGCGGCTGGAACAATTGTTCGAAAGCGAAGACGATCTTTTCGATGCAGTGGCCGAACTGTGGTTCGAACCCAAGGTCGCCATCATGGAAGAAGTTGTGTCTGCCGACTTGCCCCCGGCGCGCAAAATGTACGAATTCTTCGCCCAGCGTTTCGAAATCCATCGTGCGCAATTCGTTAGCGATCCAGACGGTTTCGCCGTCATCTGCGAAGTTGGCGCTGCGCGATACGAACAGGTTCGCTCGTTCATTGACCTGGCCGACCATTATCTGTGCGAGATTATCGCTCAGGCGCAGGCCGATGGTTTTTTCGCCGGTCTTGAGATCGATCAGGCCCTGTCGCTGATCAACCAGATGGTCGCCCCCTACATCATTCCAGAAAACCTTCTTCACATGGGTGACCGTCTGAGTGCGCAAAAGCTGGCGATGATCATCGACACCATCTTTGGCGGCCTGTCTGCCGAAACAGGCGGTTCGGGTGGGGTCAACACGCTGCGTATTGCGGGTGAGCCAACCTAAACAGACAAAGTGTTTACTGGTCTGCCGGGGTCAGAAACTTCACACGTCCCAATTCAGGCAATTGCCGTATATCAACCGCAGAAATCCAGGCTTCCAACGCATCCAGGTCGAGCGGTCCGGTAACCGGGTCAGTGCCCTGCTCGAATGTCTCGAAGCCATCGCCGCCTGACGACAGAAAACTGTTCATCGTGACGCGGTAGGTCATGCCTCGTTTGATCGCCTTGCCATTCAAGGTGGCTCCCGAAATGCGGCCTCCCGGCTCGCGGGTCATATCGATCGCATAGGTAAATCCGTCCGAGACAAAGAGGCTGCCCCGCGTGGTTCCATCCACTTGCTTTTCCAGTACAGCCAAAATCTGCGATCCGGTCAGTGTCTTGGTCATCAACGTGTTTGAGAACGGCTGCACTGTATAAATCTGGCCGAATGTAATTGTCCCGTCTTCGTCCGGGATCAAATCATCCCGCACTCCTCCGGCATTCATGAAGGCAATTTGCGCGCCAGCCTCCCTGGTCGCGGCCAGCTGGGCATCGGCGATAAGATTGCCGATCGGGTGGTCGTGCCGGTTGGGAGTTTGTGAGGGCAGGCGAGCAATTCGCCCGACGCTGCGGTTGGCAAATTCGCTGGCGGCTTCCGTGTAGCGCGCTACGTAGGCCGCAACATCTGCATCGGGGGCATAGGTAGTAAGTTCGGCCAGGGGAGCCACGGCGCGCTCGCCTTCGCCGGTGCCTTCATTCTGCACTATGACATTGTTGGCTTCCAGCGACACAACCGAACCGGTTGCCGGGTCAATGGTCATCGCAATATCGGTCAACAACGCGCCAGCTGATGACGCACTCGTTACCAGAAAATCGCGGGTAGGATCGATTGCGCCATGATCACAGATATAGGCCCGGTGAGTGTGGCCGGAAATGACCAGATCGACGCTCGGGTCCAGTTTGGCCAACACTTCCAGCAGCGCGCCCGCTACGCCGCCACAGCTGCTGTCATTATAACCGACTTCAGTGAAGAGCCCTTGGTGGATGGACACAATGATTGCATCGGCGCCCTGGGCTTTCAACTGCGGGATCAGAGCGTTGATCGTGCTCGATTCTTCAGCGAATGTAAGGCCTTCGATTCCGCTTGGCGTTACCAATGCCGGGGTGTCTTCCAGGGTTAGACCAATCACGCCAATGGCAACTTCAGATGCACCGCTGCCAAACCGCTTGATGCCGTAAGCAGGGAAGATCGTTTGTCCGTCTGGAGAGGTCACATTGGCGGCCAGAAACTGGAAATCGGCGCCAGCATATTGTTCAACCTGGCAGGGCTCGCGCTGGGTATTCTTTTCGCACCCGCCATTCTGGATGCGCTGCAATTCCGTCGCGCCGCGATCAAATTCGTGATTGCCAACCGCGTTAAAATCGATGCCAATCCGGTTCATCACGCCAATGGCTGGCTCGTCCAGAAACAGGGACGAGGCAATCGGGCTGCCGCCGATCATGTCGCCAGCGCTGATGACCATGCTGTGTTCGTTCTTGGCTTTGGCCGCGGCGATTGCGCTGGCCAGATAGGCACCACCCCCGGCCGGCGCGCGCACCGCATCATCGCCGGCTCCCCGCACCGTGAAGGGGCGGCTGGGTGGTTCGATATTGCCGTGGAAATCATTGATCCCGATGATCCGAACCGTCACCGGTTCAACGGGCTGAGGGGCCGCCGCTTCGGGGGCAGGTACGGTTGCACATGCGCTGAGCAGTGCTGCGGCGAACAGGGGAGCAAATGTCTTCATGTGCAATGCCATGCCGTGCATTTGTGGCATTCGCAAGAATCCGTCTTAGTCAGGGCTCAGTTTGCTGCCCAGCAATTGGTCTAAAGCGCCTGCCCGCACGCATAGGCCGATGCCCAGGCCCATTGGAAATTGTACCCGCCCAACCAGCCGGTGACGTCCACCGCCTCGCCAATGGCGTATAAGCCGGGCACTTTCTTGGCTTCCATCGTCTGGCTGGAAAGTTCCGCCGTGCTGATCCCGCCAGCGGTCACCTCGGCCTTGGCAAACCCTTCGCTGCCATTGGGATGGAAAGTCCAAGTCCGCAGCTGGTCCTGCGCGCGGCGCAGCACCTTATCGGGGAGATTGCCCATGTCCCCGCCGACCGGGGCAGTGCTGGCGAGCCTTTCGGTCAAGGTGATGGCGAGGCGTTCGGACAGATGCTCTCGCAAGACACTTTTCAATGTGGCGCGCGGATTGGCGCGTTTGGCCTCGATCAACCAGTCGCCTTTAAGATTGGGCAGGAAATCGATGTCGAGAGGGTCACCCGGTCGCCAATAGGATGATGCTTGCAAAATGGCCGGGCCCGACAATCCGCGATGAGTGAACAAGGCGGCCTCGCGGAAACCTGTTTTGTTGGCGCGCGCTTCGACATCGGCAGAAACGCCGGATAGATCGCGGAACAGCACATCGTCACCGCCCAGCGTCAAGGGCACCAGAGCAGGGCGCGGGTGGACGACCTTCAAGCCGAATTGACGCGCCAGATCATAGGCAAAGTCGCTCGCCCCCATCTTTGGAATGGAGGGTCCGCCGGTGGCAATCACCAGTGCGTGCGATCCGTGCATCGCGCCACTCGCTTCAACCACGAAGGCGCCCTTGTCATGCGACACCTCGCTGATCTTTTGCTCGGTCAGGATGGTGACGTCGCCACCTGTTTCGCAGGCGCGTTCGCATTCAGCCAGCAGCATGTCGACAATCTGGGTTGCACGTTCATCACAGAACAATTGTCCCAATGTCTTTTCATGCCAGGCGATGCCGTGCCTATCGACCAGATCGATAAAGTCCTGCGGCGAATAACGCGCCAGTGCCGATTTGGCGAAATGTGGATTGGCGCTGAGGTAATTGGCGGGGCCAGCATTGATATTGGTGAAGTTGCACCGGCCACCGCCGGAGATCAGGATCTTCTTGCCGACTTTATCTGCCCGCTCCAGCACCAGCACACGCTTGCCCGCCTGCCCGGCAATGGCAGCGCAGAACAGGCCGGCCGCGCCGCCGCCCAGAATGATGGCATCATAGATCATGGGCTGGCTTGATCGTCAGTCAGCCTTGGCCAGATCGGGGTAGAGATAGTCCTGCAGCATGCCCCACCCGGCCAAAAACAAACCGGCCAGCAAGGGTCCGACAATGACCCCGGCGATGCCCATGGTGGCAATGCCGCCCAGTGTCGTGACCAGAACGATCCAGTCAGGAATGCCGGTGTCGCGGCCCACCAGGATCGGGCGTAGAGCATTGTCGACCATACCGATTACAGCGACGCCCGAGACGATAACCACCACGCCCTGCCAGATCGCCCCTGTGGCCAGCAAATAGATGGCAACAGGCAGCCACACGATCGCTGGACCGATCGCCGGCAAGAGCGAGAAGATTGCCATCAGCACGCCGAACAGGGCAATCGAAGGCATGCCCACGATCCAGAAGGTAATTGCACCAAGCAGCCCTTGCATCAGAGCCACGATACCCGTGCCCTTGATCGTGGCACGCACAATGGCGACGAAACGATCGGCCATCCGCAGGGCGATAGGACGGTTTAACGGGAGCGCATTGACAATTGCTTCGGCTGTCTGCCGTCCATCGCGGATCAGGAAGAAGGTCACATACAGGCCAACGCCGAAGGCCAGAAACCAGCTGAGCGCGCCGCCGCCTATGGCCACGGCCTGGCGTGCGATCAGGCCCGCCGATTCTGTTACAACCTGTTCCAATCGGTTTTGAACGACGTCAAAATCGCTCAGGCCATAGCCGGCGAGCGCTTGCTGGACCTGCGCCGGCAAAGCGGCGAAGATGTCCCGGAACCACGCGGCGACATCAATATTGCCTTCCTGAAAGGCCGTCACCACCAAGGCGGCTTCCTCGACCACCTTGGTTCCGATCCATGATGCCGGCAGCAGCACTGCGAAGAAAATGACCAGCATGGTCGCGATGGCAGCACGGTTGTGGGCCTTGGGGCGCCTGTCGAGGAACCATTGGTGCAAGGGGTGGAACATGATCGCGGCCATGGTCGCCCATAACAGCGGCGCTGCAAAGGGCAGCGATATCGCGATCAGGCCGACAGTGACCAGCGCCAGAAACAGCAGGAAACCTGCATGCTCGGTCATCTTCGTATCGCTTTTCATCGTGACCCCGCTGTACACATTACCCATTCACCTGAAGCGGTTGCTGTCAGGCTCATGCTCGATTGCGAACTTCAGGCTCGCCAATATCATGGCTGCTGATAGCATGATGATCAGTGCGGCCCAAAACCAATATGGCATAAACAAAGCCTCGGCGATGGCCCCGGTATCAGACAGCATCACTCGCCCGCCGATATTGGCACTTTCGGAAAACAGGTAATCCCAGTCGCGGAACATGCTCATCGCGGCCAGAACGCCCAGAAATTGCAATGTGAAGCGCACAAACCCGGGGCGTGCCCGGCGCGCGATGGCGACCAGTAACAGTGCCAGCAAGGGCAGGACAACAATCCCGACCAGGCTTCGCACCCAGATGACGGTGGAGATGATCAGCGCCGCGCCAAGCACATAAAGTGCCGGCTGCCAAAGCTTGCGGCGGCTGCTCGCCAAAATCAGAAGCGATCCGATCATGCTGGGACCAAGCGGCCCGCCCGCTGCAACCAGCGCGCGTTCGACGCGAGAGTTGTCATAAAGAACGCTCTCGGCATAGCCTGAACCTGTCGGCAGGATCACCAGCCGCTCAAAACTGTTGCCCAGCATCATCGCTGTCAGGCCATGCCCCATTTCGTGAAACCAGGTGGTCAGGATGGTGAAGGGGTAAATCGCATAATTGCCGAGCGGAATGTACGGCAGGAAAACCACCAGTATGGCTGCCAAAAACAACCGGCCCAATTGTTCCTGGGGGGAACCGGGCCGGGTGGCGCTGCCTAACATGGCCAATGCGCCAACCTAGACATCAAGATTGGCGACGTTCAGCGCGTTGTCCTGAATGAACTCGCGCCGTGGCTCCACCACATCGCCCATCAGGCGTGTGAAAATCTCGTCCGTTACATCGGCGTCTTCCACTTTGACCTGCAACAGAACGCGGTTGTCAGGATCCAGCGTGGTTTCAGCCAGCTGGTCCGGATTCATTTCGCCAAGACCCTTGTAGCGGGAGATCGACAGACCTTTCCGCCCGGCGGCCAGAACCGCATCAAGCAATTGGGTTGGCCGCATGATCCCGTCGACATGGATGTGCGAAGTTTCCTCTTCTGCGTCGGTATCGTCGGCATCATCGCCATCAACAGCGGGCGTATCCGCAGCCGTGCTCGCCTCATTCAGCTTCACCAGCTGGGCGGGGCGGGCATAGGCCTCTGCATGCGCGCCGATCAGACCGTGCAATTTGTGCGCTTCTGTGCCGGAAAGGAACCGTCCATCAATTTCGTGAACATCGGTAACACCGCGCCACACGCGGCTGAACTGCACCGTGCCGTCATCTGTGAGCGCGACCGACCATTTGGCTTCCAGATCACCCATGCCCAATCGCTCTGCTGCGTATTGCAGCGCGGTTTCGCGGGTGGCACCATCCAGCGTCGGGTCGAGCGCGCCTGACAGGGCCATTTGCTCGATAATCGCCAGATCATAGCGGCGCGGCACGAAAGCCATCAGATTGCGCAGGCGAAGCGCATGGTCGACCAGTGCGCGCAAATCTTCGCCGCTTCGCGCACCCTCGGCGGTTTCCAGCATGCGGCCCTGCAGGCCGGCATCGACCAGATAACGATCGAGCGCGCCATCATCCTTCAGATAGACCTCGCTGCGCCCCTTGGCGACCTTGTACAAAGGTGGCTGGGCGATGAAGAGGTGACCGTTCTTCACGATTTCCGGCATCTGGCGGTGGAAGAAGGTCAGCAACAATGTGCGGATATGCGCACCGTCAACATCAGCATCGGTCATGATGACGATCTTGTGATAACGCAGTTTTTCCAGATCGAACTCATCACGAATGCCCGTGCCCATCGCCTGGATCAACGTGCCGACTTCCTTGGAGGAGATGATCCGGTCAAACCGGGCGCGCTCCACATTCAGGATCTTGCCGCGTAAAGGGAGCACCGCCTGCGTGCCGCGATCACGGCCCTGGGTTGCTGAACCGCCGGCTGAATCGCCCTCCACCAGGAACAGTTCGGTTTTGGAGGCGTCCTTTTCAGAGCAATCCTTCAGTTTGCCAGCCAGGAACGTCACGTCCAGCGCCGTCTTGCGGCGGGTCAGCTCGCGGGCCTTGCGGGCTGCTTCGCGGGCGAGGGCGGCTTCGACAA
>CALLQC010000176.1 GCA_938015255.1 uncultured Erythrobacter sp. | reverse complement strand
TTGATGGCGAAACGGCAAGCTGGCGCCGCCCCACCGATAGCGGCTCGCACACAAACTGCCATTTCTGCATGAGATGCGGCAGTCGGCTTTACCACGCGGGCGAAAACCGGCCGGGTATGGTCACGGTCAAGGGTGGCTCGCTCGATCAGGCAGGCGAGTTGAGCCCCGTCGCGCATATCTGGACGCGCAGCAAACAATCATGGGTTGAGCTGCCTCATGGCGTGCCCCAATGGGAAACGCAGCCGCAAAGCCAGTCTGAATGGATGGAGCTGCTATCGTGAGTGAGCTGACGATGGAGACATTTGAGTCTTTCGATGGAACCCAACTCGCTATCCACCGGCAGGGGAAGGGCAGGCCGGTGGTCCTGCTTCACGGCCTGTTCTCCAGCGCGCATATGAACTGGATCAAGTGGGGGCACGGAGCGCGGCTGGCCGATGCCGGTTTCGAGGCAATCATGCTCGATTTCAGAGTTCACGGGCAGAGCGCTTCGCCGCAGGAGCCTGCGGCTTATCCCGGCGGCGTGCTGGTCAGAGATGCGCTGGCGCTCGTTGAGCATCTGGGTCTGGCTCCCGGCGAATACGATCTTGTCGGGTTCTCCCTGGGCGCGCGCACCGCGCTGCATGGGTGCGCGGGCGGAGTGCTCGAACCGCGCAGATTAATAGCGTGCGGGATGGGTGTAGAAGGTCTCGCCAATTGGGAGCGACGTGCCGCGCATTTCATTCGGGTCATTGATGAATTCGACACGATCAAACCCGGTAGCCCGCTTTACACAGCGCGGACCTTCCTCAAATCGCAGGGAACCGATCATGTCGGCGCGCGGCTGTTGCTGGGAGCGATGGACGCGTTCGACGTGGCAGCCCTTGCGAATATCACCATGCCGTCTGCGGTGATCTGCGGCGACGAGGATGGCGACAATGGCTCAGGCCGCGAGCTTGCCGATATGCTCCCAGATGCGGTGTTTGTCGAAACGCCCGGAAATCATCTCAATTCCGTCACCAAGCCCGAGCTTGGCGGGGCCATTGTGGCATTTCTGAGCGCGTCATGACGCCCGGCAGAAAAACAGCTCTGCGGTGGTTCTGGGGCGGCGTAGCGGCCTTTATTGTCGCAATCGCGCTTCACATCCCCCTTTTCACAGACGGCGTTCCCGGCGGGATTGGCGACCATCAGAAGGCGCCTGACGCGGCAACCGTCAATGCGATACAACAAAGCTGGGCGGCAGACGGCCTGATTGGCCTTGCCCGCGCAGCCATGATTTCCGACTTGATCTTCATAGGCATTTACGGTGCGGGCTGCGTGCTTGCAGGTCTGCATTTCCGATCATCAGAGAGATACTGGCCCAGCCTGTTTGGATGGATCGCACTATTCTGCGGCGCAATATTCATCGCTTCCGATTACGGCGAGACAATCGCACAGTTCATGCAGCTTGTGCGGTTTCGCGGCGACGATACGCTGGCGCAGTTCGCGTCTGGTTTGCGCCCGCTGAAAATCAACACCTTCATTGCGGCGTTCATCGCGGTCGCGCTGGCGCAGTTCCTCACGCGCAAATCGACAGGCGACGCTTGATTCAGCCGCGACACAGGTTCATTCGGCTAACCAATAACAATTGATACCAGTTCAAGAGGATTGAAGACCCATGAAACTCGCTTCCACCGCGATCAAGACCTCCATTGCCGCGCTCGCGGTTTCGCTCGCTGCTGCACCGGCGCTGGCGGATGGCCATGCAAATGGTCACGCAGACGGCCATGGCACAGAACACGCAAGCGATACCGAATATCCGCTGACCCCTGAAGGTGCGGCAGACTTTGTCGAAGCGGTCGAAGCTGAATTGCTCGAATTCGTCAACAGCGCCAGCCACGTCTATTGGCTGCAAGCGACCAACATCAATTATGACAGCAACAAACTCGTCTCGGAATACGGTGCGAAATCGACGTTGATGAGCGTGAAGTTCGCCAATGAAGCGGCGAAATATGCCGGTATCGAGGGACTTGATCAGGAAGTCCGCCGCAAGCTCGACAAATTGCGCAACGGCATTTCGATGCCTGCCCCTTCGCGTGATGGCGCGGCCGAAGAACTCTCTGCGATCGCGACCAAACTTGGCGCGCAATATGGCAGCGGCAAGGGCACTCTCAACGGTGAGCCTATCAACGGATCGGACATTGAGGCCGAGATGGGCAACATTGAACGCACGCCTGAAGAGCTGGCTGAAATGTGGACCAGCTGGCACAACAATGTCGGCGCTCCGATGCGAGAGGATTACCTCACAATGCTCGGCATCGCGAATGAGGGTGCAACAGAGCTGGGCTTTGACAATGTCGGCACCATGTGGCGCTCCGGCTATGACATGACGCCGGAACAGTTCGCCGCCGAAACCGAACGTATGTGGCAGGAAGTGAAGCCGCTTTACGTTGCGCTCCACACCTATGTGCGCCGCAAACTGAATGAGAAATACGGCGACGAGGTGCAGCCTGCGAGCGGCCCGATCCGTGCCGATCTGCTTGGCAATATGTGGGCGCAGGAATGGGGCAACATCTACCCGCTTGTCGCACCCGAAGGGGCGGGCGATATCGGCTATGACCTGACAGACCTGATCGAGCAGAAGGATCTAGACGCGGTTGAAATGACCCGCGTTGGTGAACAGTTCTTCTCCTCACTCGGTTTCGAACCGCTGCCCGAGACATTCTGGGAACGCAGCCAGTTTGTGAAACCGCGCGACCGTGAGGTTGTGTGCCACGCATCGGCCTGGAATCTCGATAATGTGGACGACATCCGCATCAAGATGTGCATCAAGCAGAACGCGGACGACTTCATCACCATTCACCATGAACTGGGCCACAACTATTATCAGCGTGCCTACAACATGCAGGATTACCTGCACCTCGACGGCGCCAATGATGGCTTTCACGAAGCCATTGGAGACATGATCGCGCTCTCGATCACGCCCGATTATTTGGTGCAGATCGACATGCTGGAAGAAGATCAGGTGCCTAGCGCTGACAAGGATATCGGTCTGCTGCTGCGTCAGGCGATGGACAAGGTCGCTTTCCTGCCGTTTGGCCTGCTGGTCGATCGCTATCGCTGGGGTCTGTTCGACGGCAGCATCGCTCCTGAAAATCTCAACAGCGGGTGGACCGATCTTCGCACCGAATATCAGGGCATTGTCCCGCCGGTTGAGCGCAGTGAGGAACATTTTGATGCGGGCGCGAAATATCACATTCCGGGCAATGTCAGCTACACGCGGTACTTCCTTGCGCGGCTGCTGCAATTCCAGTTCTACAAGGCCGCTTGCGATACGGCCGGATGGGAAGGGCCCCTGCACCGCTGCTCGTTCTACGGCAACGAAGAGGTTGGCAAGAACCTGAACGCCATGCTTGAAATGGGCGCGTCGAAACCATGGCCCGATGCTCTGGAAGCCTTTACCGGAGAGCGCCAGATGTCTGGCAAGGCGATGGTCGAATACTTTGCCCCGCTGATGGACTGGCTCGAAGAACAGAATAAAGGGCAGGAAGCGGGTTGGTGACGCGAAGCTTCTCTACAGGATTGGCGTTGATGGGCGCGTTCGCCGCTACAGTAGCCGCGAACGCGCAGGCCGCTTCATCGCCAATGGTTTCGGCGACTGATACTCAGAGCGTGATGAACGCACTGGGAACCGCCGGATATGAAGCGAGCTTCAACGCGCGTAGCGAAGATGGCGGCGAGGCCTTCATCCAGGTTGAAACTGCTGACGGGATCAGCACGGTGCGTTTTTCAGATTGCGAAGAGGCCGTACCCGACTTTTGCGAAACGCTGATCCTGAGCACTTGGTGGGACAGGGAAACTCCGATCTCCGATGAACTGGTCGCAGCGGCCAATCGCAATCACAAATATGTCTCGGTTTATCGTGACGATGATGGTGATCCTGTCATGGAGTGGGCCGTTTTGACCCGCAACGAAGGGATACCGGCAACTGTGTTCATCGACGCGTTCGAACGCTATGTCAGTGTTGCATCAGACTTTGGCGACTTTGCGTTCGAAGGTGATCCTGAACCGGATGACGTACCAGATGACGCATCAGACGGGGAAACTAAATAATGAAGGCACTGTTTGCGGCAACCATTGCCACTTTGCTGGTGTCCGGATGTGCGCCGGGCGCAGAGGTACAGGCGTCGTCGGATCAGCTCGCTTCATCGGAAGTGACTGGCACGCTGTTTGTCGCGAACAAGCGTGGGAACACCTTGTCCAAGATTGACCTGGAAACCGGCGAGGAAGTTCTACGGCTCGATAGCTGCACCAATCCGCACGAGCTGGCGACTTCGCCCGACGGTGAGCACGTTGCGCTTGCCTGCTATGGCGGGACAACGGTGGATATTTTCCGGGCGAGCGATCTTTCTAAGGTTGGCAGTATCGATCTGGGCGAGAACGCTCGTCCCCATGGGATTATATGGCACAAGGATGGAGATATCTTTGCCAGTGCCGAAGGGCGACGCTCTATCTTCTGGATCGGTAACCCGCTCAAAAATCCGGAATTGTTCGAATTTGGTACCGGAAAGGAGGGCAGCCATATGGTGGTGGTGGCCCCCGACACGCGCTGGGCATGGACAACCGATCTTGGGTCCAAGACGGTCACGCGCATCGATCTGCGAGGAGCCGAAGATCCGAAATCCGTGACCGTTGGAGTCGAGCCGGAGGGCATCGCTTTGTCTCCGGATGGCAAAGCGTTGTGGGTATCGGCGCGCGGTTCGAACAAAGCGTATGAACTCGATCCGACGACCATGGATGTTCAAAAGACGATCGAAACTGGCAGGTTTCCACTACGTCTTGCTATCCGGCCCCAAGGCGATGTCGCTGTTACATCTGACCTGATGGATGGCGGTCTTACTGTGATCGACCTGAAGACTGCGCAAACCATCCGGTCGATCGCTGTTTCCAGCCCCGAAGAAGCGCAGCAGCGCTTTCAGGTGACGATCCTTTGGTCGGATGATGGCAATCGCGTATACGTCGCCGAAACCGGCAGCAACACGGTTGCGGAAGTCGATTATGCCAGCGGAAAAGTCCTGCGCCGCCTGAAGACAGGTGAGGGCGGGGATGGGCTCGCGATCTTGCCTTGAGCGATGCTGGCAAACCCCTGCCGCTTGTAGGCTGGCGCGAGCGGATCAGCCTGCCGGGATTGGGTCTCGGTGATCTACCTGCCAAGATTGATACTGGCGCGCGCACGTCATCGCTACACGGCCATGTCATCGAAACCTTTGGGCGAGACGGCAAATCGTTCGTGCGGTTCTCGGTCGATTGGGATGATATCGAACTGGAATGCGAAGCGGTTCAGGTAGACACTCGGGGTGTCACAAGCTCTAATGGCGAAACGCAGCAGCGCTACGTCATAAAAACGCCGCTTGTTATTGGTAACACCCAGTTTCGGGCCGAATTCAGTCTGGCTGATCGGTCAGACATGAAGTTTCCTATCCTGATCGGCAGAACGGCCCTGCGCCGCCGCTTCGTGGTGGACAGCGGGCGATCGTGGCTGCAACGCTTGCCTGACGGTAATTGAACGAAATCATGCTCTCCGGGTGTTTCGCCCGGTCAAGGATCTATTATGAAAATCGCAATGCTCGCTCGCAATCCGAACCTGTATTCTCACAAGCGTCTCGTGGAAGCTGCCGAGGCGCGCGGGCACGAGATTGACATACTCAATACCACCCGCTGCACCGTTCACATTGCCAGCCACCGACCGGAAGTGTTCTACAATGGCGAGGCGATGTTAGGCTACGACGCTGTCATTCCGCGCATCGGGGCGTCGATCACGAATTACGGTCTGTCGATCCTTCGCCAATTTGAAATGCGCGGTTGCTGGCCTCTGAATGAGAGTGTTGCCATCGGGCGAAGCCGCGACAAACTGCGCAGTATGCAGATCCTGGCCAAGCACGGCATTGGCCTGCCTCTGACAGCCTATGCCAATGATCCCAAGCAAGCCGAAGAGATCATCAAGGCGGTAAAGGGCCCCCCTGTGGTGATCAAGCTGCTTGAGGGCACACAGGGCATCGGGGTGGTTCTCGCCGAGACCATGTCGAGCGCCAAATCCGTGATTGAGGCGTTTCGCGGCGCCAACGTCAACATTCTGGTGCAGGAATTCATTAAGGAAGCCGGCGGGACAGATATCCGTGCCTTGGTGATCGGCGGCAAGGTTGTCGCCGCGATGAAGCGTACGGGCGCAGCGGATGATTTTCGCAGCAACCTGCATCGGGGCGGCAGCGCTCAGTTGATCAAAATCACGCCGGAGGAACGCTCCACTGCCGTCCGCGCAGCCAAGCATATGGGTCTGAATGTCTGCGGTGTCGATATGCTGCGCTCAAACCACGGGCCGGTGATCATGGAGGTGAACTCCTCACCCGGTCTCGAAGGGATCGAAAAGGCGACTGAGAAAGACATCGCCGGAATGATTATCGAATATATCGAGAAGAACGCGAAGGTCGGCAAAACCAAGACTAAAGGGCAGGGTTAGACCGCGCTCAGTGGCCTTTAGGCTGCCCTTAGCTTGTCGACGAATTTTTGCGTGCTGCTTTCGAGGTTGCGTATGTTCTCGGCAAGAGCGCTGGCGGCCTGATCGAGCTCACCCGATAGCTTTTTTGTGGCTCCCGCCGAACTGGCCAGCGCCTTACTTTGCTCAGCCATGATGTTGACTTTGTTGGCTGAATTACGCGCATAGCTCTGAATCGTGTCTGCTGACTGACGCTGTCCGTCAACATCGGAACGGATGGATTTTGCAGCCTGATCAAGCTCGGCAATTGCCTCGTCAATCGTTTGGAAGCTGCGTTCCGCCTCAAAAGTTCCGGTCCTTACGCCGGACAGGAATTCTTCGATCTCTGTCGCGGCCTTTGCGGCCTGGGTCGCGAGACCTTTGACCTCTTGCGCCACAATCGTGAAGCCCCGCCCGGATGGTCCTGCTCTCGCAGCTTCGATTGCAGCATTAAGCGACAAGAGATTGGTACGCTCGGCAATCCGGACGATGGCCCGTGTTGCCTCTTCGATCGTGTCAGAATGCTCCGTGAGAGATCCAACGACACCGCCACCTGAGCTGGCGCGCCGGGCAGCCAGTGTTGTCAATTCATCCTGCTGGTTTACGTTGACTGCAATGTTGGTGATGGAAGTGCTCAGCTCTGCCACACCGCGCGCAACCGTCTTTGCGGCTTGTGATGCTGCATCGGCTGCGTCGGAGAAATCCCCCGCCTGCGAACCGGTTTCGGTGGCAATCGCATCAAGCTCCTTCACCGTTGTGCCAAGTGCGTAAGCGGTCTGTGAAACCGACTTGATCACAGTTGCGATTGAGCTTTCAAAGTCTTGCAGGAATTCCTCGATATCTTCGTGACGCTGATCGTTGCGCGCTTGCTCGGCACGTTCGCGAGCTGATCTTTCCTCCCGCGCGCGCTCCAAAGCATTTTTGAGTTCGCCTGATTGCCTTTCGAGCTGTTGAGTTTGGGCCAAGGAATCCTCGCGCGCTTTGGCCACTTCGGACAGGGTTCGGCGAATCCCAGCTGTTACGGCGCACAGGATCAGCGCGATCGAAAAAGTAGCAAAGCCGTGCACCATAACTCTGCCCACGCCTCCGCCGCCATAGAACACCCAATCGGGTGCCGTGAAGGAAAGCACAAGGTGGTGCAGCACGATTACGAGGCTTGCGATGATGATGGGCCGGATTGCACAAAGCGATGTGAGAGCGGCAAGAGCGACGAAAAAGTATAGGTGAAAATCCAGCTGGATCGCTGATCCTTGCATCGCATAAACAAAGACCGCGGGTTGGAGGGCTGCCATAATGGCCACCGCGTCGCGGGTTTGCCGTGAAGTGCTTCGGGCGAGACAGGCGAGTGTCGGGACGATGTTCAGTGCAGCACTGGCGCATCCCGCCCAGAACGTGTTTTGACCGGAATACACGGAGATGGTGAGCAGCGAGATCGCGACGAACCATCCACCCAGAGTGATGAGTTTAATACCTGTCCAGCGCAGATTATCGACATTCTCCATCATGCCGGAATCTCCGCAGTCGGTGCTGGTCCGCACCCTCGAGCTGCCGCGTCAAGCGTAAGGACCCCTTGCAAAAGAAGGTTTGCAGAAAAGCCATTCGGGTATCCTTCAATGACGTAGCTGCCATTCCAGCGACCGCGGCTTACAAGTCGCAGATCATGCGATGAAATCAGATCCGCAATCACCGCATTGGCTGGCGCACCAATTGGGACCACAAGCACAGTCCGTTCGCTGCGCGGCCAGTAGAACAGGGCGCCGATAGCCACCACGGCGATGACAGATTGAGCCAAAGATACAGCTCTGCGGAGGCGCGATGGGTCGGCAAGTGTCATGCCAGCGTGTTGGCACGAATGTGGTTTGCAACGTGCGGTCGCAGCGATCCGTATTAGTGCTTAGATCTGCTACCTGAAAGGCGGTTCGTTGAAGGCACGCAGTTTTCGGCTATGCAGCCTGTCGCCTTCCTCCCGCAGATGCTTGCAGGCCTCAAGACCAATCTGGAGGTGGGCAGCGATGGCTTCCTCATAGAACTTGTTGGCTTGGCCGGGCAGTTTGATTTCGCCATGCAGCGGCTTGTCTGAAACGCACAGCAACGTTCCATAGGGCACGCGGAAACGGTATCCCTGTGCAGCAATGGTGGCACTTTCCATCTCTACCGCAATCGCGCGGCTTTGTGAAAAGCGTTTGGCAGAGCTTGCATAGTGAAGCTCCCAATTGCGATCATCGGTAGTGACGACGGTGCCCGTGCGCATGCGCTGTTTGATATTTGCGCCTTGCACACCCGAAACAGCTTCTGCTGCGCTGGCGAGCGCAAGCTGAACCTCTGCAATGGGCGGGATCGGAATTTCCGGTGGCAAGACGTTATCGAGCACGTGGTCGTCACGCAAATAGGCGTGCGCGAGCACGAAATCGCCGATTTTCTGACTTGATCGCACACCTCCGCAGTGGCCGATCATCATCCAGGCATGGGGGCGCAGCACGGCAAGGTGATCGCAGATGGTTTTTGCATTGGATGGGCCGACGCCAATGTTGACCAGCGTAATGCCCTTCTTGTCCTCGCGCATCAGGTGATAGGCTGGCATCTGGTGCTTGCGCCAGGCCGTATCGTTCAGCTGCTCCTGCGCGTTGTTCGTGCAATCGGCGATGCTGAGCCCGCCAGCTCCAGTCATACCGGTATACCCGCCTTCGCAGATCTGCTGCGCTCCCCAGTTCACGAACTCATCGACATAGCGGTGGTAATTCGTGAAGAGGATGAAATCCTGAAAATCTTCAACGCGGGTTCCGGTGTAGTGCGCAAGGCGCGCAAGCGAGTAATCGGTGCGCAGGCCGTCAAACAAGGATAGCGGCATGGCCTGATCGGCGTGGAATTCGATTCCATCAGCAAGCTCATCGCCAATCAGCGAAAGGTCGGTTGAGGGGAAGTGCTGCGCAATTTCCTGCGGCGCGATTCCCACCATTGCTGCGCCGGCTTCTCCATCCAGGACGTATGGGAAGGGTATCTCCTGACGGGACCGGCCAACCGTCACTTCAATCTCATAGGAATCGGAAATGAGGCCAAGCTGTTCTATGAGATATGGCGCGAACAGATCGGGGCGTGTGACCGTGGTGGTGTATGTTCCCGGCATTTCGAGCCGTCCGAACGCAAGGCTTCGGTCCTGCGGCTCACCGACACCAGAAAAATGCAAACTGATTTGCGGATAGGCGTAACTTCCATCCTCGCGCTTGCGCTGAGGAGGAATGGTGCCGTCGCGGCCAAACGCGATCACATCCGCACGAAGAGTGGCTACCGCTTCGTCATAATGGCTTTGCAATTGTTCAATGATGTCAGTGATTGGGGTCATACAGTATCCTTATTGTTATTGTTTTGCGTTGCAAAGACGGTCCGCAATTGCCGGCGAAATGTCCCTGTTAAAAAAAGGGCGCGGCAATCTTTCGACGCCGCGCCCTTTTGAAATGAGTAGCGAGAAGCTCTCGCCAAGATTTGGCCTTACGCTTCGTCTTCGCTTGCGGCTTCGTCTTCAGCGGCTTCGGCTTCGATCTTCTCGGCAACGCCTTCTTCGAGCAATTCTGCGGGGATTTCACCCGGCTCGAGCCCGTCATTGTCGATACGCGTGTCAGCGGCCGCTTCTTCGATCTCGCGCTGTTCGTCTTCAAACAGCTGGGCAAGTACGTCAACACCCTGCGACTGCAGTTCAGCTTCGTCATCACTGCGGGCGACGTTAGCTTTAACAGTCACGTGCACCTCGGGGTGCAGAGCGACGGTCACATCGTGCATCCCGATCGTTTTGATCGGGGCACCCATGATGACTTGCTTCTTGTCAATGTCATGGCCCTGTTCTGCAAGACCAGCGACCATGTCGCGAACATTGACGGAACCATAAAGCTGACCAGCATTGGAGGCAGCACGGATGAGGATAACCTCAGCACCTGCAACTTTTTCACCAAGCTTTTCGGCTTCGCCGCGCTTCTCAGCGTTTTCTTTTTCAAGACGTTCACGATTGGCTTCGAAGACCTTTTTGTTGGCTTCGTTGGCGCGCAGGGCCTTCTTCTGCGGGAGCAGGAAGTTGCGGGCGTAGCCGTCCTTCACGGCAACAACGTCGCCGATTGTTCCGAGCTTCTCGATACGCTCAAGGAGAATGATATCCATGGTTCTTTCTCCTATTACTTAACAATATACGGCAGGAGGCCGATGTGACGGGCACGCTTGATAGCTTTTGCCAGTTCACGCTGCTTTTTGGCCGAAACTGCGGTGATACGCGACGGAACAATCTTGCCACGCTCGGACATGAAGCCCTGCAGCAGACGTACGTCTTTGTAATCGATCTTGGGGGCGTCCTTGCCGCTGAATGGGCAGGACTTGCGGCGGCGGAAAAACGGGCGGGCCATCAGTCGCGCTCCTCTCGGTCAGAGCGACGCTTACGGTCGCGCTCGTTCTTGCGCATCATCACGGATGGACCTTCTTCGTGTTCTTCGACACGGATGGTCATGTAACGGATGACATCTTCGTTGATACGCGTCTGGCGCTCAAGCTCTGCCACTACCGAGCCCGGGGCATCGATGTTGAGCATCACGAAGTGTGCCTTGCGATTGCGTTCGATCTTGTAAGCGAGGGATTTGAGGCCCCAGGTTTCGGTCTTCGTGACCTTGCCTTCGTTCGCTTCGACGATTTCGGTCGCCGTGGCCGCCAGCGCGTCTACCTGGGCCTGCGAGAGGTCCTGACGCGCGAGAAAGATATGCTCATACAGAGCCATCTCGCGTTCCTTCAATTGCAATGCCGATCGCTGGCTTATCCGCGGGATTGCGGGGCCCCTCCGGCTTTCTTTCACACCACTCCCGAAGAAGCGGATGCGCGCACATAACGGTTCTGGCCATGAATGCAAGTATTGTCAGTCGGGAACGGTCAGGGCAGGGGGCGGTTGGTTCGAGAGAGAATAAGGGGATGTATCCGTGCCATCAGGTCTAGTCGCGCTGCTTGACGACGTATCCATTATTGCCAGAACAGCTGCCGCCTCCATGGACGATATCAGCGTAGCGGCTGCCCGTGCCGGGACCAAGACTGCGGGTGTCGTGATCGACGATGCGGCGGTCACGCCCAGTTACGTCACGGGTCTGTCCCCAGCGCGCGAGCTGCCGATCATCTGGAAAATCACCAAGGGAAGCTTGTTCAACAAGCTGGTGATCCTGCTGCCCGGCGCGATCCTGTTATCCGAATTTCTACCTTGGCTGATCATCTGGATATTGATGCTTGGCGGTGCATTTCTTTGCTATGAAGGCGCGGAAAAGGTGCTGGAAAAGCTTGGGGCGGCGAAGCATGGCAAGACGGTTGAGGATGAGATCGCCGATCCTGCCGAGTTCGAAAAGCAGCGTGTCGCGGGCGCTGTCCGCACTGATCTGATTCTGTCGGCTGAAATCATGGCTATCGTTCTGAACGAACTCGATCTTCCCACCTGGTGGGAGCGGGGTATCGCTCTGGCACTGGTCGCCGTGGTCGTCACCGTGGTCGTCTACGGCACAGTCGCAATCATCGTGAAACTCGATGATATCGGCCTTGCCCTTGCGAAATCTGGTGGCGCGTTGCAGCGCAAGTTTGGCGAAGGTTTGGTGGCTTTTGTACCGAAACTGCTCGCCGCACTCTCTTTCATCGGCACCATTGCGATGCTGTGGGTGGGCGGCGGAATTCTGATCCACGGTACCCATGAAGTCGGGTTTGACCTGTTTTACGACATCGCGCACGGCGCGGAATATGCGGTGAAAGCGGCAACGGGTGCGCTGTCAGGCGTGCTTGGCTGGTTCACCTATGCCGGAATTTCAGCAGTTCTGGGGCTTGTTCTGGGTGCAATCATTGCCTTTGTCCTGCACAAATTGCTGGGTGTTGGTGCCCATGAAGCGCACTAGGACATCAGGATGATCAAGCCGGTACTGTACACATGCGCCCGTTCCCGCGGCCTCCGGGCAAGCTGGGCCGCGGAGGAAGCGGGGGTCGAGGTTGATCTGAAGATACTGCCATTCCCTCCGCGCTATCTCGCGCCCGAATATCTCGAGATCAATCCGCTCGGCACGGTTCCGCTGCTGATCGACGGCGAGTCCCGCCTCACGGAAAGCTGCGCCATTGCGCATTACCTTGCCACGAAAGACGGCTTTACCGATCTCGCCATTGCGCCGGGGGAACGCGATTACGCGGAGTATTGCGACTTCACCTATCACGCCGATGCGACGATCACGTTTCCGCAGACGGTCTATATGCGCTTTGCCATCTTCGAGAAGGAGAAGGGCTGGGCCGAAGCTGGCGAGGCCTATGCCAAGTGGTTCGAAAAGCGCCTCGTGAAGATCGAGCAGCGATTGGAGAGTCGCGAATTCCTGTGCGCCGACCGGTTCACTGTCGCTGATATCTGCATCGGATATGCACTGATCCTCGCGCAAAATGTGGGCCTTGATGACCGCGTTCCGGACACGCTCAAAGCGTATAGGGAGCGTCTGACGGGTCGCGACGCATACAAACGCGCTTTCGAACGTGAGGAAACCGGGCGCAAGGCGCTGGAAAGTTAAGCAGCCTGATCGTCGCTGACTGGCCACTCTGACAATTCGCGCCGCAGCAGCTTGCCCAGCGGATCGCGCGGCAGCTGGTCGACGAACTCGATGTAGCGCGGGCGTTTGTATCCGGCGATCTTGTCCTTGAAACGCACGCTGATTTCCGCGCGCGTAAGTTCGGCATTGGGTTGCAGCACGACAAAGGCTTTTACCGCCTCGCCCCATTGCTTATCGGGCACGGCGCAGCATCCCGCATCGGCGACTTCGGGCATTTCGGCAAAGACCGCATCGACTTCGGCGGGATAGACATTCTCGCCGCCCGTCTTGATCAGCTCCTTGGCCCGGCCGAGCAGGTATCCTAGCCCGCGCTCGTCCATCGTGCCCAGATCACCCGTGCGCAGCCAGCCATGGCCAAGCGCCGCCTCGGTCGCTTCTTCATTGCGCCAATATCCGAGCATCACCGAGGGGCCGCGCAGGCAAATCTCGCCTTCTTCGCCTGGTGGCAGGTGGTTGCCTTCGG
>CALLQC010000175.1 GCA_938015255.1 uncultured Erythrobacter sp. | reverse complement strand
ATGGAGGATGTGACCATAGACGCATCCAGCACAGCCGAAGACCGCCTGCGCCGCGTCCATATTGGCGTACTGCTTGTCATGGCATCCACAGATTACCTGATCCAGAAATAGGGGCGCAGGCACATGTATATCGGCAAAGATCTGGAACTTTCGCGCCGCGCCTTCATGCGCCGCTCCAGTCAATTGGCAGCCATGGGCGCCGCATCGTCCTATGCGCTCGGCCTGGCCGGGATCGGCGAAGCAGCGGCATTCTCCTCAGCGGGCGGATACAAGGCTTTGGTCTGTGTATTCCTGCTTGGCGGCAATGATCACGGCAATACGTTTATCCCGTTCGACGCGGCCAATTACGCGCGTTATTCGGCAATCCGCGGAGGCGAGGGCTCGGAAGCAGGCGGCGGCATCGCGTTGGCGCGTGCGTCCCTTGCCAACACCGTACTGAACACGCCAGACGATCAGACGCTGACCGATGATATCACTTACGCACTGGCGCCAAGCATGCCGCGCCTAAAAGCGCGATTTGATCAGGGCGCGGTCGCACCTTTGCTGAATGTAGGCCCGCTGGTGGCTCCTTTGACAAGAGCCCAATTTGAAAACGGCAGCGTGCCGCGTCCGGCAAAACTGTTTTCGCACAATGACCAGCAATCCACCTGGCAGAGCTCCCAACCCGAAGGCTCGCGCAGCGGTTGGGGTGGGCGAATGAGCGACCTTGCTCAGTCAGGCAACACCAACGCGATGTTCACCGCGATCAACGCCAGCGGCAATGCAGTATTTCTCAGCGGCGAGCAGGCTGTCCCATATCAGGTGTCTTCCCGCGGGGCTACTTTGTTTGAGCCGCTGCGTCGAGGCCGCCTGTACCGGTCGGGTGCGGCATCGCAAGCGCTGGAGACCGTGCTTCGCACCAGCACCGGAAACATCTTCGCAGCCGATCATGCCCTGACGAATGACCGCTCGCTGCAATACGGCACCTTCGTCAATGATGCGATCCGCAACACGTCGGTCGCCACTGATTTTGGTAGTGGCAACCGCTTGGCCGATCAGCTTCGCGCAGTTGCATCGATGATCGCGGCGCGCGGTTCGTTGGGAGTGACGCGCCAGGTGTTTATGGTATCCGCCGGCGGGTTCGACAATCATGATGGCCTGATCGGGCAACACGAAGGTTTGCTTGCGGGCGTGGATTTCGCGCTTGATGCATTTTACCGCGCCACTGTCGAACTCGGCGTTGCTGATCAGGTGACGACCTTCACCGCATCCGACTTCGGGCGCACGCTGACCTCAAACGGTGATGGATCCGATCATGGATGGGGAAGCCACCATTTCATTATGGGCGGCGGTGTGAATGGCGGCCGGTTCTATGGACGTGCGCCGCACGTCTCGGTCGAAACGGACGACCAGGTCGGACGCGGACGATTGCTGCCGACCACCTCGGTGGATGAATATTCGGCCACTCTCGCAAGATGGTTCGGCGTTTCGGATAGCGAATTGCCAAGTATTTCGCCCAATATCGGACGGTTCGCGAGCAGTGATCTCGGCTTTATGGCGCGGCCTCAGGCAGCCACCTGAGCTGTCAATTGGGGGCAGCGGTGACGCGCGCGACCATGTTTTTGGCATCACCTTGCTGCGTCCAGAATTCGCCGCCCGCCTCTGTCGGTATTCCGTTGATATGCAGGGGGAGGCCTTCGAATGAGGGGGCCTGACCGCGGAAATGGAAGCCTGTAACAGGCTCGTCCAGTGATCTGGTGGCCAGTCGCATCATCAACTTCGCCTGCAACGGGCCATGCACAACGAGGCGCGGATAGAATTCCAGCTCGCTGGCATATGGGCGGTCATAGTGGATACGGTGTCCGTTCATGGTCAGTGCTGAATACCGGAACAGCAAGACCGGATCGGGCGTGACAGAACATTGCCAATCGGCCTCGTGAGGCTGCGAAGGCTCAGGCAAGTCCTGCATTTGCGACGCGGCCTCGCGGTAAACAAGGTCTTGCTCCTCAATGAGCGCCAGCCCGTCGGCATCTGCAAGCTCGTGGCGCAGTGTTACGAAAACAAGTGGCCCGCTGCTGCCGGATTTCTCCTTGATCGAGGTTATCGTGCTTGTTCTCGTGACCTCGCTGCCAAGCAGAAGCTGCCTAATGAACTGCAATCTTCCACCAGCCCACATTCGCCGGGGAAGCGCAATCGGAGGAAGAAACCCGCCCTTGGCAGGATGGCCATCATCGCCAAGGCCGCAAGGCGGCTGAACATCCCAGAAATGCAGCCAGTGATCGAGCAGTGGCAGCGCATCGCCAACCTCTAGCTTTCCGTCACCGCCCAACGCGATATCGAGAGCATTCACTCTGCGGGGACAAAGGATATCGCGAGCGATCGCCTGGCGACCGATGTATTCATCGTATCTGTCCATATCATTCTCCTGTGATGTATGTACCCGCCGAGGCCTTCTATTCAATTGGTCAAAAGCCGCAGATCCGATTGGTCTCTCTTTTGTTACTCGTAATCGTAGGGGGGCAAATCCGATAAAGCCATTGCACAAGAGGTGCTTTAACTGCATCCACACTGACCAACACTGTTAATTTCCCGAAGTAGATTTGGGACGTGTCATCGCAGCGGGGGATCGATGTCGGATTTAGTGCCAGACCTGCCTTTTAGCGTTGCGATAACGGGGCACCGAAAACTCTCGGACGCGCATGTATCTGCACTGAACCAGTCAGTTGAGGGCACGCTGTCCGATATTGCGGCAAAGGTTGCACGCGAAGCTTCTGGTAGTTCGATGGATGCGGGCCGGAAGATCGATTTGCGCTTTCTCACCGCTCTTGCCGAAGGTGCAGACCGCATCGCTGCAGCCGCCGCTTTGAATCTGCCGATCAAGGAGCTTGGCTGGCAATGCAAAGCGGTACTGCCTTTTGCGCGTGCTGATTACGCAAAGACGTTTGGTGATGACGCGGCAGCCAAAGAACTTGATCAGTTTCTGGGACAAATGGAAGCTGTGTTTGAAATTGCGGATTGGTATGGCGGAAAACCTGGCGCCGATCAGGCTGTTCAAGGTGGCTGGATAAACAGGCGCTATTCGACCCTTGGCACAGTGCTTGTTCGCAATGCGGATCTTTTGATCGCGGCGTGGGACGGGAAGCCTGCAGGAGGTCCGGGGGGGACGGCGGCTGTTGTGGCATTGGCCCTTGAAAGCGGCACGCCGGTTGTCTGGTTCGATTGCCAGACGTCGCAAACTTACAGCTTGTCTCCCGATGAAGATCAATCTTCCCGCGATGTACTGGAGCTTGCTCTGGCGGCGCGGTCAGCTGGTGCTGATGGCGGAGAAAGTGCAATTGCAAATGCGATTGCGCCTTTGCTCTTGGGCTCTGCGGAGGGCAGTCCGACCCGGTTGTCAAAATATCTTGAGTTTCCGCTCGAAGAAAAACACACTTATCGCCGAGCTGGCAAAACCTTTATCGGCAGCGCCTCTTCGGCGTTTTCGCTGCTGCAGTGGATATCCCTGATTGGTAAAAAGAGCGAAGGCCAGAAACTGCGCCCCTGGCCGTTCCAGCTCGCGCGGCGAGAGAATGGGCGGCTCTCTTGGCTCCCCGATCCGATGGTTCGGAAGGCCTGGCATGAATTCGATGCGAAGCTGCGTGCCGATGAAGGCGACCCGGATGCGGCGCGCAAGATCGCTGCCGCGACATCGGTCGATGAACCCATGCGTGCAGGTGCCATTCGCGCGGATTACACCGCGACGGTCCTAGGGGATGAATACCGGTCTTCTTATGTGCTGATTTTCATCTTGGCATCGTTCGCTGTGATGTTCGCGTTGCTTTTCATCTTTGCGCCAGCCTGGAAGCCAGCATTTGTTGCCGTTGAAGTGCTTGTTCTTGTCGCGGCATACTTCCTTTATCGGCGTGCATCTTCAAAGGGTCGCGATTTGCACCAGCGCTGGATGGATGCTCGCAATATTGCCGAAAATGTTCGCGGGGAGCAAATGCTTGCCTGGGCGGGCATTTCCGGCCGCCAATCTGCCCTGACTGGCAAGGTAGCCTCACCAGACAGTGAAGACGGCAGATCTCTCGCCGCCTATAACAATGCACTGCAGGCTGCGCCCAAGCTCCCCGACGGTGCGATGGATGCTGGCAGGATCGCTACGCTTGCAAGTGCCATCGCAAGCCACTGCGCGAGTCAGCGCGACTATCACCGGCTCAATGCGCACCGTCTGGAGGGAATGCATCACTGGCTCGATCGCATTGGCATTTCGGCGATTGGGTTGGGTTTGGCGGCCTCGCTGCTATACCTTGTTTTCAAGTTCGCATACTTTTTCGCACCCGCATCGCCGCAAAACGGGTTTGGAAACGCTTTGTCCATTTTAGGATCCTTTCAATACCCGATGAGCGGCATTGCGGCATTCTTCGGCGGTGTGGCTCCGGCATTCGCTGCCGCCCTGACCGGCATTCGCTACCACGGCGATTTTGAACGGCTGGCCCATCGCTCACAATTATCGGAGCAAGGGTTTTCAGCAATCGTGCACAGGGCGAACGCATTGCAGGCAGAAGCCAACCAGCTTGATGGCAAAGGAACGCTGGCTCCATCCCGTCCGCTATACGAAGTCCTGATGAATCTGGTTGACGATGCCAACGCTATTTTCAGCGAAGATCTGAACGAGTGGAGATTTTCGGTCGCAGCGCGGCCTGTGCCGCCACCAGGCTAGAGAGCGGAGCGCTCCCGAACCTCATCTTGCGCAAACAAATTGTTGCTGGGGCAATCGTTCAATTTCGATGTTGCCTAATTGCCAATTACAGATATTCTCAAGTTCTGCTCATGGGGGGCTTTTTGGCAGAGAAATACGATCTTTTCGTAAGCTACGCGCATCTTGATAACCAGGATGGATGGGTTTCGCATGTCATAAAACTATTCAAGATGATGCTGGAGATGAAAGCTGGCCGTGAGATGTCGGTATTTTTTGATCCCCAGCTGAACGCGAATGAACGAACGAGCCAAATTCCTCAGAAGGTCCGTGCATCAAGGATGTTCTTAGCCATCGGGTCACCGGCTTATACGCAGCGCCCATGGACATCTCGCGAGGTCGCAGAATTCTGGGACGAATATCAAGATTCAAGCCGGATGCTTATCGCTGAGCGTTTGCCCCCTAACGAATGGCAGAGCTATCCTGATGCAATTGCCGACCATATTGCTACGCGTCTTTATAGATATGATGACGAAATCGGAGATCGCCACGAATACTCGATTGCCGATGACTCACTTAAATCCAAGCTGCATAAGCTGGCTTCTTGTGTAGTCGAAAGGCTCGCAGAATTGGACGGCACTCTATACCGCCCGGAGCGTGAGCGCTCTAACCCTCAAGTCCTGCCTGAAAACATTGCCCAGATCGATGGCAAAACAGTACTTCTAGCCCAAACTACCGAAGCACTTGATGACGAGCAAATACAGGTACGCGCTTTACTCGAGCAACAAGATATCAGGGTCTTGCCCGAAACCGAGTATCCGCAAGGAGCTGGCGAGTTTAAAGAGGCTTTCCTGATGGATCTCAGCCGTGCTGATCTGTTCGTGCAATTGCTCGACCGGCGAAAGGGTCGCTGTCCGCCCGATATGGATGTTGGCTATCAACAATTTCAGGCTGATGCCGCACGTGAGAACAATGTGGATACCATGCAGTGGCGCGATCAGCGGATCGTCATGGAAGAGGTACCCGAGGATCATCGGGGGTTGCTGGACCGGGAAACTGTGATGGCGTGCGGTTTGGAGGAGTTCAAACAATCGCTGCTCAAACAAGCGAAGAAGAAGGTTCCTGCTGACAAGCCGAAAAATGGCGCTGTCGTATTTATCGGTGCGGACCAGTCGGATTTCGAGCTTGCAAGGAAATTAAGCGCAGCCTGCAAGGAGCATAACCTTGTCGCAATGCTCCCGAACGAAGACCCTGACCGCGAATCCGATGGCCAGCGTGACCTCAGAGAATCGCTCGAAACGAGCAAGGCCACAGTGTATCTTTACGGCAATGCAAAGGTCGATTGGGTGCGCGCACAAGTTCGCTTTTTCATCAAGACAGGTTGGCAGATGGGCCTGCCGATCGTGATCGGCACCCCGCCTCCGACAGACAAGCCCAAGCTCAACATCTCAATACCCGGCGCTGTCGAGATTGAAGGTGAGGATGAGGAGCAACTCATCCAGAGTATTATTGAAAAGCTGTCCGAATTGGCGGCTTAGGATGTTCGCAGAGCTACCGTATCCGGGCCTCAGAGCCTTCAAACGCGATGAGACGATTGTATTCTTCGGCCGCGAAGACTCAATCGATCAGATGGTCAATACGCTGGCCAATACGCATTTCCTCGCTGTCCTTGGTGCATCGGGTAGCGGCAAATCCTCGCTTGTCAGGACCGGTTTGCTTGATGGGCTTGAGCTGGGCCTGATCCGCAAGGGTGGATCCGACTGGCATATCGCAGACTTTCACCCCGGACAGCAGCCGCTCGCAAATCTTGCGGCGGCTCTTCTGGGGCCGGACAGACAGGATCCGGACGAGATCGATGTTCTTCGCAGCTTTTTGAAGATCGGGCCGCGCTCGCTCATCCAATGGTTCGAGGCCGGCAACCTTCCAGAAGGGCAATCCTTGCTGGTTTTCGCCGACCAGTTCGAAGAGTTGTTCCGCTATGGCAATTATGCCGAGCGGGAGGAGGCTGAGGCGTTCGTTGCTTTGCTGCTGGAGACGGCAAGTGTTCGCGATCTGCCGATCTATGTGGTTCTCACGATGCGTTCCGAATATCTCGGTTCGTGCTCGCTGATTGATGGGCTGGCAGAACGGATCAACACCGGCACCTATCTGACCCCCAGGATGAACCGCGATGCCTGCGGCGAGGCGATCGAAGGCCCAGCCCGCGTCATGGGGTTTGATATTGATCCGGCGCTGACCAATCGCCTGCTGAACGATCTGGCCAGTTTTGCGCCCTGGTCGGAGGAAGAAAGCGTCGATCAGCTGCAACGCCTGGCACGCCGGGCGGACCAGCTGCCATTGATGCAGCACGTCCTCAATCAGCTGTTCGGTGAGGCCAAGGCGCGGCAAGCGGCGGTTGGCCATTCAGACGAACGGCTCACGCTGAACTTGGCGGATTACGAGGAAAGCGGGGGGCTGACCGGTTCGATTGACCGGCATGGCGAGGCGATACTTGCCGATCTCAGCGAAGATCAACGCGTCACCGCTCAAACAGTCATGCGGGCGCTTGTTACAGGCGTATCAATTGGCACTGCAGTGCGCCGGCCAACCAGTCTGGCGGAACTCGTTGCACTTGCTGATGGCAATGAGAATGACGTGCGGGCTGTGGTCGAACGGCTGCGTCAGCCTGACTGCAATTTCCTGCGGCCCGAAGTCGATGTGCCGCTCGCGTCTGAGACGGTGATTGATATCGGGCACGAAAGCCTGATCCGGCAGTGGACGCTGCTTTCCGATTTGTTGCGGGAAGAGGCCGCAGCTGCAGATCAATGGCAGCGGCTCCGCAATGGTGCCCGCCGCCATCAAAAAGGAACAGGTGATCTGCTGCATGGCCTCGACCTGGCCAATGCGCGGGCGTGGTGGGACGCCGAACAGCCTAACACGGCCTGGGCCGAGCGGCATGGCGGGATGTACCCCGAAGTCGCGGCGTTTCTCGATGAAAGCGCGGCGCGCTCCGATGAAATTGCGGCGGTCGCCGCAGCGCGCGACAACCGCGAGAGGCGGCGACTGCAGATAGGTGCCGCGGCTTTGCTGGGCCTCTTCCTGACAACGTCAGTTTTTGCCTGGACCACGGTCCAGACCAATGACCAATTGGTAGAGCGGGAAGGTGATCTTGAGGTGATGAATGATCGCCTCGGCGTGACGAACACTTCGCTGGAAACCGCGCTTGCCGAAAGCGAACGCCAGACCGAAAACGCTCGGATGGCCGCGCTCAATGCTGAGGCGGCGGAAAAAGAGGCTCAGCTGGCTCTGAAACGGGCTGAAGAGCAGACACGTATCGCGCGGGTCGAGCGCTCGCGTGCCGAGGCAGCGACAGCCGCAGCTGTTGAAGCCCGTGAGTTTGCCGAGCAGCAAGAGCAGCTGGCCTTGCAGCGGCTTGCCGAAACAGAGCAAGCAAACCTAGAAACCCAGGCAATGCGCGCAGAACGTGATGAAGTTGTCGCGAATGTGCGCGATACTGCGAATTGCGATGACAATCCCGATCAGCCTGTTTGCCGAACCTTGGCTGCTTCATTCCCTGGTTCGATACAAAGCGGCGAGGATGGAGTATCCGGCTCAGAGGAGTCCGAAACCGCGTCGAATAATTCTGACGGTCAGATCTCCGAGAATGTTCGAGGTGGCACTGCCAAGCAACTCGCAGACGCGCTAGAGGCAAATCGACCGGCACGGTATCTGGAACCGGAATTCTATCCCGGTGCGCAGATCTGGGAGGTCGAAGAGACCGACGGCGTTTCTGCCTTCCTCGTCAGCGCCGACAATAAGGTCTATCCGCTTAACGGCCTTTCACCAGCGATCCACAGACACAATTCCGAAAATCCGCCTGTCATGCAAACCGCAGATCAGGCGAAAGGTTATCTGGGCTTTTTCACAGGCTATGTCTGGTCAGACCAGGGCGCGTTCACTCTGATGGCAGAGCGTGACCAGCTGCCTGAAGAACAACGGGACAGTTTTACCGAACCCACCTTGAGGCGCGATGAAGAAAGCGGAAATTGGCGCGCAGACGCGACGATATGGTACGGCAAATCGCTCTTCACCGCCGACATGGAGATCCAGCCGACCGGAATGATCCAGATGCTCGACGACACTCCTATCGCCGAGCCGGGTGTGCAGCCGCAGCGGTTCAGGAACGGCAAACGCAGTGTTGTAATCGGCGGGACACGGGTCACGGCGCTGGGGGTCCCGCCGTCAATGGCCGGTAATTGGCGCAGTGCCGATCAAGCCGCGCGAAAACAGCTGATCGAACGATCCGACCTAAAGCAGGGTTTTGCTGACACATACGCGGCCAGGAACGACACGGTGCAACCGATCAAGGTTGGCGGAGATGCAGTTTCCTCAGCGGCGCTCAATGCCATCGTCGAACAGGTCAGCCCTGGCCCGGCAGCCGACATTGAACCCGCCGCACTCAAATTGCGCGATGAGCCGCTGTTTGATAAGGATTTCAATCGCTTCCTGAAAGACGCCGCTTCCACTGCTCTCAATGCGCCGACCCTGCGCAATACCTCCAGTGTGGTCGAAGGACTGGAAGCGGACTTCATTCGTCTCAAAAGGGATTTCGAGCGCCAGCCGAGCGAGCAAACGGCGCTTGAGCTGGGTGAGACCGCCTTCCAGCTCGCAAAATTCGCCTATTTCGGTGCACGCTTCGATCTACTGACATCCACCGCTAGCGAGCTTAATTCTCTCGATGACGCGCAGCTTGGCGCAATCAGCGCAGTTAACCGATCGCTTATTGAGGCCACACCTCTCTATGCCACCGCGCTCAAAAAGTTTGTGGACGGCGAAAGCACCTGGTCAACCGAATACCAGCAGGCCGAACAAGTGCTGGCAGCAGTCTCTGATAACGCGCCTCCATCTGTCATCGAAGCTGCCGGACTAATCGCCAGCGCGTTCGTGTTTGGAGATGATCTGACGCAGCGCGAAGAAAAAACGGCTGAAATCTGTGGGTGGACTGATGCTCTGATGGAGCGAGCGCCCGATGATGCGGGCACGCTATGGCCGGTGTATTATTGCAATTCCGAGCGTAGCGAGAATGCGGCTTTGCGCGGAGAATGGGGCGATGTTGAAGCGCTCAATACCGTTACTGTGCAGCACATCGAGCGTGCACTGGAAAGCAATCCGGATGATCAGGGACTGCTTCTTATGCTCGCGAATTGGAGAGCAAACCAGCTCCGCTTCGAACGCGACCAGGAAGCGCGAGCTCGGCAATCGAACGAGATTCTGGAAATTCTTGAGAAGAGTTTGCTGGATAGGCCTTTCGAGTTCCGGCTTGGCGCAGGTCGCCAGCTCGTCGAGCAGCTAAGCTACTATCGCGGATCTCCCCAAGATCACACCCGCTTCTGGGCGAGAGTGTTCCGAATTTTCGCACCGATAGCTGACACGATGCCGCGCGATGGCCGCACCGCCATATTGGCGGCCATAGCCGGCTCCCAGGCGGCCATGCCGTTCGTTGAGGGGACCGAGGAAGAACGGGAAATCGCCTCGAGCTTCCTGCTGCCAGCAGTCGAGTTGTTGGAGCGTGAGAATGCGCTCGGCCTTGTGACGGATTACGAGTGGTTCATCCCTGACGCCTGCAACGTATATGACGAAGTAACCCGCCTGCATGAGGCGAAGGGCGAAGTCGCGACTGCCCTGGCCTCAAAAGTCCGTTTTGAAGAACGCTGCCTGCCTGTCCTGAAACGCTATCCGTCCATGCAATTCATCGCTCAGGTTGAGCGTGACAGCAATTTCCGAATGGGCCGGCTGCTCGATGCAAATGGACGCTCGCAGGAAGCCATAGCATTTTTGGAAAAAGCATCGCGCGCTGGTTTTCGCCAAGCGACAACATTGCTTGCGGAAATGACGCGTAATGGGCGGGGCCGGCCTGCTGATCCGAATGAGGCAGACCGCCTCGAACGGCTGGCCAATCAACAAAGCTTCTCCCGGCGCGCAATCGCTGCACGTCCAGGCGGGCAGTACGGCAACGTCACCCTTGGTTTCGAAACGCAGCCCGGCGTCCATGGGCATAGGCAACTGGTAGAACAGACCGCCGATTATAAGACTAATGCGAAGATCGAAATTGAGAGCAAACTGGCTGATAACCTATATGAATTGGCCGACCTTGCGGCAATCAAGGGTATCGATTTTGACAAGCTCTTTGGCGCATACGCGGCAAATCGCCGTAAGGATGAATTCCAGGGATTCCCGAAAGAGGAATCTTACCGCGATAGTGGTCTGGTCGTTTCCGGAAACCCACGGATAATCTCCGACAGCCGTAATATCGCGATCGATGGATGGGATCCCGTCTCTTACGATACCAACACTGGCAAGAAGGGTGACGCAACCATCTTCACCGAACATGACGGTGTGGTATGGCTCTTTTCATCCTACGCCCACCGCGAGTTGTTTCTCGCTGACCCCGAAAAGTATGTCCCGGCGGCAGGCGGTTTTTGTGAAATTTGCTCCAAAGAGGCGGGAGAGCCCGTTCAGGGAAATCCCCGGATCTGGGTGCGCCGTGACGGGGTGACGCGCTTCTTCTCCTCAAGGGAGATTGTACAACGCTGGTTCCGCGAAAATTCAGGCAAGAGCGATTAATCTTTGGAGGCATTGTTAAGACCGCGTCGCTAAATGTGATGAGCATCAACGGTGCCATTCGCGTTCCTGCGCCGTTGCCGATTAATAAAGCGGGTGTAGCTCAATGGTAGAGCAGCAGCTTCCCAAGCTGACGACGAGGGTTCGATTCCCTTCACCCGCTCCAAACTTCTTATTGCCCTCTCGCTTCGCACCTTGAGAGCTGGGTTTAGGCATGCGAAACAACCGCTGACTATGGCCGCCTTCTTCATCACCTTTCTCGCCGTCGGGCTGGCTATGCTGGCTGGGCGAGAGGCTGTGCGGGTGGCGCGTATATCGGGGGCCGGGGCTTCTGAGGGCGCGCTCATCGCGGTGGTCGC
>CALLQC010000174.1 GCA_938015255.1 uncultured Erythrobacter sp. | reverse complement strand
TTTGAGAAGGTAACCCTCGCAGCCGGTGAACAGCGCACCGTTGAGTTCACGCTTGGCGCCGAAGACTTTGGTTTCCGGAATGCAGACGGAAAACTGCTCATTGAAAAGGGCAAGTTCACCATCATGGCTGGATCGGACAGCATGAATTTGCGGTCAACTTCTGTCGAGCTAACCTGAATGATAGTAAATTGCGGTTGCTAACGCATGCGAATTAAAGCCTGACTGCCGGGAATGAAGTCCAGGCCAGATTCGGACCAGCAAGGATCTAACGGGTTTCGATCACGCTTGTTTCTCAAGGATGATCCATAGAAAAAGGGGGCGCCGCGTGGACGCCCCCTTTTTTTTATAATCGACCTTGCAGGTTAGAATTTGAAGCTGACGCCTCCGACGATCCGGCGATCTGCGAAGTCCTGCTGGCAAAGCAGCGAGCCTCCGGTGATACAGAATTCGTCATTGCGCTCGCGCAAGAGGTTGATCCCATCGATCCCGATCGCGAGCTGATCGGTGATGTCGTAGTTGATGCTGGCATTCAGCTGGCCACGGGAATCAACGATGCGCGGAAGGCCGAACCGGCGAGTATCGGTGCTCCGGAAAGACGAACGCCAGCTATAACGGGCACGGAAGTTCAAGCCATACTTGTCGTAAAACAGCGTTGTATTGAACGCATATCGGGACAGGTTTGGCAGCGTGACCAATTGCTGTACCACGTCATCATCAAGCGTTGCCGTCGACATGTTGTTGTCGGTGCGGCCCAGCAGGAGGTTCAGGGCATTGCCGCCGCCGCTTCCGTTAAAGAAGTTGCTGACGTTGCCGCCGTCCTCCTGATACGTGAAGTTGCCGATAAAACCGAAGCCCGATGCAAAGCCGAGGCTGTCTTCAAAGTCCGACAGGTCGTACTGGAACGCGACTTCGACACCGGTCTGTGTCGCGACGCCATCCGAGTTGATCGTGGTCGCGACAGGGACACAGATTCCGATGCCCTGGACTGGTGAGAAGACGTTCCGGTCCGCGAACGGGTTGAAGATACCACCACCTTCGCAAGGCGGAGAGATATCGCGTTCGATGCCGTTCGGGCCGTTCACTTCGACCGGGAATTCGGTGTTCTGTGCGAACAGGTTGGTCCGGCGTTTGTGGAACAAGCCGACGCTGAAGAAGCCGGTGTTGGAGAAGTAGTATTCTCCCGACACATCGAATGACCATACGGTTTCGGGTTCGAGATTTGGGTTGCCAATACCGACCGCAGCAGATGCGTTGCCGCCAAACGCAACCGACGTCGACAGATTGTCGAAGTTGGGCCGACGCAAATCGCGCGAGATGCCCGCACGGATTAACAGATCAGTGGCTGGTTCCAGTACCAGACTGGCTCGCGGCAACCAGAATTCATAGCTCGATGATTGCCGGATCTGGCCATCAACGGCGCCGTTGATGACATTGTTACCGATCGAGTCGATGGTGGTCGAGACCCAGCGCACGCCAACATTGCCGCGGGCTCGCATACCAGCGATGTCGACATCGTAGTTGCCCTGGAAATACGCCGCGAGCGTGCTTTCCTCGATATCGAAGAACGCAGTCAGCGTTTCTGTCGGCGCACTGATCAATGGCAGGCTGACGCCATTTGCGGCGTTCTGTGCTTCGATCGCTGCATTGACGGCCGCCAAGACCGCGTCGGGATCCTCGGCAGCAGCTCTAGGGTCGATCTGCAGATAATCGGGAATGAACAGCGTGCGGGAACCGCCCGCGTTGTCAAAATTGTTGACGCCGGGGACTACAAACTGGCTCAACTGATCGAGCGTCGGCCGGAAGAAAAACGGCGACCTGGTGGACGTGAAGTTGTTTCGCAGGCTGCTGTCGATGTTCTCCGCCGTGGACACGCTGAATCGCCAACCTGCATCGATTGACGAGAAGAAAGGCAACACGCCTTCGGAATCGAAGTTTAGATCGAGCCGATAAGCCATCTCACTGTTGTCATTGCTGTTGGCCGTTCGGTTGACTTGCCTGATCCGGTAGTTCGCAGGATTCAGCAATTGTTCGGTTGTCGGCGTTTCAGCCAATCCTTGCGCAATGCCGAACTGCAAAATGCCGCCGGACACATCAAATTCTGCTGGCACGCCGTTGTCGCTGCTGATGCCGAGTGAAGGTTGCGGCCCGTTAGGGTTGATAAAGTCCGTCTGGAATCCGAGGCTTGGGAAGTCGGATTTTGAAGTGGAGCGAGAGATTTCCGCAAGCACAGTGAAGCGGTCCTGCTGCCATTCCAGACCGCCAGCGAATACCGCGCTGTCCGTCTGTCGCGAGCCTGTCGTGGTAGACGTGCGCAGGTTTGCATCAATCGTGCCGTTAGGCGTTACGCCGACCCCCAGGATACCGGAAGTGACAGCCTGAACCTCGCCCAGCACAAGCGGGCCGTTAGGGCCAAGAACCGTGCCGAAGTCGACTGTCTCGAACGAAGTGTTGGTGGTGTTGTCGATGACGGCGCTTGAGGTGGTGCCGGAAAAGAATGCACGCGAACCTTGCTCGACCCGCTCCTGATCGTTGATTGTGGCATCAACATAGAGACGCAGATTATCGCTCGGCTTCCATTCAAGTGAACCCGTCCAGTTGATCGTCGTGTATTCCTGGTTGCTGACATCCTGATCGAGGAACTGCACGCGCAGGAACGGGAAGGCTTCGGAGCTGGCTGATGCGCCGGGCAGCACGGTGCGGTCCCGGTCTACGCGTGCGAAAAACTCTGATACGTCCAGTTCGGCATAGCTTGCGCTCATTACGATGCCGATTTCGCCGGCGCCTGTATCCCAGCTGTTGCCGATCGTTGCAGAAATGCGGGGCGTGATCGTGTCGAGAAGACTGCTGTGTTCGCCCTGTGCACGCACCGCCAGCAGCGGCTCGTTGATATCGAGCGGACGCAGGGTCCGCAGGTTGACTGTACCGCCAACCGAGCCTTCGATCGTCTTGGCTTCCGGCACCTTGATAACCTCGACCGAAGCGATCAGTGCAGCAGGCAAATCTTCAAAGCTGATGCCGGAGCGGCCATTGCCGGATCCGACAGTTGAAACGCCATTGATTTCGACCCGGTTCGCGCTGGTACCGCGAATCTGCACACCGGTGCCGACGCCTGCGTCACGCGTGATCTGCACGCCGGTGATGTTCTCCAATACCTCGGCGAGGTTCTGATCGGGTAGCTTACCGATATCTTCCGCCTGGATTACTTCGATAATGTTATCGGTGGTACGTTTCTCATCAAGAGCGCTGGCAAGTGACTGTCTAATGCCACTCACAACGATTTCGTTACTGGCACCGGTGTCATTTTGTGACGAAACAGTCTGATCTGCGTCATCCCCGGATTGCGCCAACGCGATTGATGGCGTTGCCAAAATGGCGGTTACAACTGCCCGCGACACTGCCGTGCGCAGAATTGTTTTTGCTGAATTTCGCATTCTTCCCTCTCCCTCGGTAATTATGGCCCTATGGCTCTTCGTATGGCAATGTATTCGCCAAAGTTTTGATAATGAATAGAAATTTACGGCTCTTGCAAAAAGATAACTATTTTCAGGCGTTATCGCAGTACGTCTCCTTTGCCTTTCATCGCTGCGCTCAACTCGGCCCGCGTCGCCAGACTGAAATCGCCACGCGAGAAGTGCTTCAGCGCAGTCAGTGTCATTCCTTGCTCTAACGCTGCTTCAAGATTGCTTGGGTCTTTGAGCCAGCCGTCAATAACGCCAGCGGCGAATGCGTCGCCTGTGCCAATCCGGTCAGCTACGTTGGAAAAAACCCGTTCTTGTGTCTGGTGAGCAGTCTCTGGCGTGTCGATCCGCGCAACAATGCGGTGTGTGTCACGTTCATCCACGTCGCGAGCCGTGGAAGCGATGGCGGCTAGATTGGGAAATGCTTCCAATCCTGCTAGCGCCGCCTCGCGTCGCAAATCCGGTTCGTCGCCAGAAAATTCGCGGTCAAGCAACAGTGTCATATCACGATGGTTGCCGAAAAACAGATTGGCCAATCCGACCAGATTCGCAATGTGAGGGCGCGGATCGGTTGACTGGCTTTTCCATAGTGATTGGCGGAAATTTCCGTCAAAGCTGATGGTAAGCCCACTGTCCTTCGCTGTTTGAGCAAGACGAAGGGTATTCGTTCTTGAGGCTGCGCTGACCGCCAGCGAGATTCCGGAAACGTGAAGATGCTGTACACCCTTGATTGCTTCGCCAAAATCAAACCGGTCAAGGAGGGCGAAGCTGGTGTTTGCACGATCATAGATGACGCTGCTTTGTCTCATCGGACCTGCTGGTGTTACGTAACAGATGCCCATGCGACCTGCACTTTCAACAATCGAGGTCGTGTCGACGCCTTCGCGCTGCAATGCGCGGCGCGCAATCGCGCCGAGCTCGTTAGCGGGCAGGGCAGAAATCATCCGCGTGGCTCTGCCGATATTTGAAAGACCGGCTGCAACATTGGCTTCTGCGCCGCCAGGGAATACATCAAGTCCCGTCGCATTCCTTAAAGCGCGGTCATGTGTAGGCGAATACCGAAGCAAAACCTCACCAAAACATGCGACGATGCCAGCTGTATTCATCGCGCCAACCATCCGCCATCCACCGCAAGTATGTGACCTTGGATATAATCGGCCGCTTTGCTTGAAAGAAACACGGCGGCCCCGCCAATATCTGTGGGATCGCCCCAGCGACCTTCGGGGATGCGTTCAAGGATCTGTCTGTTGCGCGTCTCATCTGCCTGGAGCGCAGCCGTGTTGTTGGTTGCGATATAACCGGGGGCGATCGCGTTAACGTTAATCCCTTTGGATGCCCACTCATTGGCCAAGAGCTTTGTCAGGCCGCCAACACCGCTTTTCGAAGCTGTGTAGCTGGGTACACGGATGCCGCCCTGGAATGTCAGCATAGACGCGATATTGACGATCTTGCCTCGCGCCCCGTCCTGACTGGCCCAGTCTACCATATGACGGCCGACGGCCTGCGACATGAAGAATAGCGCCTTCATGTTGGTGTCGACAACTGCATCCCAGTCAGCCTCTGAGAATTCCAGGGCGTCTTCGCGGCGGATGATACCCGCATTGTTGACGAGAATGTCTACCCGGCCAAGGCCTTCAATCGTTTGCGAAACGACATCACCGACCGGTTCGATACTCGAAAGATCAGCTTCAACAAGGATCGCTTTACGTCCTTCAGCCTGCACCATTGCTTGGGTTTCCGCCGCCGCGCTACGCCCAACCAATGCGATATCGGCTCCTGCCTTCGCCAGCGCCACTGCGATTCCCTGACCGATGCCCGTGTTCGCACCGGTGACAATCGCTTTACGGCCAATGAGATTGAACATGTCGGTCACTTCTCTTGGCTCCAAGGAAACCCGGCGGGCACGTCGCTGAAGGTCATTTCCAAGAAATTCCAATCTTGTTTCAGGTGCACTGGCATGAACATTTCTCTCGGCTTTGCTCCTCTAGACGCAAAACGGACCGCTGATGACCTTTTTGGTAACCGGTGTCATCATGGCATGCAATGGCAGAGAGTATCCTGCGCCAAATCAATGTTGGACTGTGATTTTTCGTCAACAAATCGGTGTGCCACAACCCAGCTCCAGTTCAATCCTGCCAAGAGATCCAAATGAGATCAGACTGTGGGCACCAAGCTGCGCTTCATGAACTCCCGTAATTGCACCTGACGAAATCAACGTGCCCGGCGGCAATTCAATTTTTCGCCGTTTCGCGGTTTCTAGGCAGAACGTTAATGCAGAGCGCGCGGCTTTGAACGGGGGTGTCAGTACTTTCTCGCCGATCAATTTCCCGTCGATCCAGATGGTCGTTTCGATAGGATCGCGAAGGTCCGCCCATCCGCCAATTTCCTGCCCTAGCAAGACGCCATTATTGTTGCCGAAGTCGCAAACAACCGCGACCGGCCCGTGGTCGTTTATCGCAGGGATGGGGCTGCTGGCAATTTCCACACCGGTGAAGATCCGGTCTTTCGCCCGGGTTTCGCCCAGCATGACAATCAGCTCAGGCTCAATCGCCGCAAACCCATTTTTGTAGACAGGCATCACCGTTCTATCGCCCGAAAGGTGATGTTTCACCGACTCGCTGAAGATAGGCCCCATCAGCCATGACGAGCCGAGCCGCTGCTGCCATTTTTCCGGGATGCCGCCCACCTTCCATCCTGCAACCTTATCGGGCCACTTACCTGTCGAATGGGATTGAATCTGGTACGCGGTATCGAGATCTGCGGGAAGCTTTCCCGGAAATCCACTTAGCGCGATTGCCTTGCGCCGAGCGTTCACCAGTGTCGCTGAAATCTCGAGATTTGAAGAGCTTACGACCGGCAACAAACGGTCTTGCGAAGCGATCAGTTCGCTTGACGACTTCAAAGCTCGATCTTCCCTGTGGGGTTAAAACCAAAGTTCACGCGTGTACCCTCCACCACAGTTCACCAATTGCACAGGTTCGCAGCCAAGGCTTGCCGAAACCGTTCGGGAACATCATTGACACCGGTATCATCTGGGGTCAATACCTTTAGTGGCAGTTCATTTGGGAGCGAGTGATGGCGAGCTTGAATCGGGTTTTATTTCTATTTTCTAGCTATTTATTGGCTGTGACGACAGCCCACGTTGCGATCGCGGCCCCCGCTCATGCTGAAAATCTGCCCGCAATCCTTTCGGATCAATCAGTGCGGGCGGATCATCCTCTTCCCGATTTTTCCTACGCTGGGTTTGGCTATGGAACGGAAGATATTCCGCATATCGAAAACACGATCGATGTCGCGGATTTCGGGGCAATTCCAGATGATGGCAAAGACGACAGCAAAGCGCTTCTCGCAGCATTAAAGGCTGCGCATGAAGGTGCAGGGCCGGTCCGAGTGCAACTCCACGCGGGGCGCTATGTCTTAAGCGAAATATTGTGGATTGAGCGAAGCGGTATCGTTCTTTCGGGAATGGGGATGGGCGAGGGAGGTACTGAACTGTACATGCCGCGACCTTTGAACCAGATTGACGATGGCGGCGCGCTCGAGGAGATCCGCATCTATCTTGAGGAAAATAGCAAGTACGAACGCATTCCCGAAGCCAATCTTGAGGTGCTGTTCTCGCCTTACAGCTGGAGCGCGGGTTTCATTTGGACACGCGTGCCCAATGGCCGCCATGCCACCTATCTTGAGCGATATGATCGACCAATTAAGACTGTGACGCAGATTGCATCCGGCGCGCAATTTACGCGCGAATTGATTGTAAACGACACCAAGGCGCTGAAAGTCGGCGATGTTTTGCAAATCAACTGGCACAACCGCAAAGGGCCGGATGGCCCGCTGGTAAAATCGCTTTACGGAGATACAAAGGAAAAGATCGGTAGCAGGCATTGGGAATTGCCGGATCGACCGCTCGTTCGGCAAGCCACCCGGATCGAGGCGATCAACGGCAACCAGGTCTTGATTGCAGACCCCTTGCTTCACTCGATCGGGCGGGAGCTGCCTGCATATTTCTCGTCTTGGGACCATCTTTCCGATGTTGGTATTCAGGATATCTCACTGGTCTTTCCTGACAATCCGGATTTCGGCCATCATAACGAAAGCGGCTTTAACGGTGTCTATTTCACCGGCGTCCACAATGGCTGGATCCGCAACGTCAGAATCGCCAACAGCGACAGCGGTATTCTAACCGATGATTTGGCCAATGTGACGATCCGCAACATCGTGACCGAAGGCGATCATACCGCGCATTACAGTGTGCATATCGGCAATGTTCACAATGTGCTGGTCGACGGGCTGACAGTGTTCAATCCAACCGTGCACGCGCTCAGCTTTAACACCCAATCGACAAAGTCAGTTTACAAGGATGCTGTGGTTTGGACCACGCCGACTTTGGATCAACATGCAGGCGCAAACCATCAGAACCTTTATGACAACGTGACAGTCCACGTGACACCTGATCAAAAGGCATCAGACGGAGCGCCGATGTACGACCTATATAAAGCGGGCGGGGCTGGGTACTGGCTGCCTGGACATGGCCGGTATAATACCGCGTGGAATGTCAAAGTTCTTGTAGATAGCGGCGTTGAGCCGGGCGGTGAGATCGTGATCCTCGCCGGATCAGAGGGCCCCGATGCGCGAATAGTCGGAATGCATGGCAACCGGAAAATTCGGCTTGATCACACACCGGCCCCGTATCTGGAGTCGCTAAACCGGCCGATTGACGGTGTGCCGTCACTCTATGCTTACCAGTTGGAAAAACGGCAATAGAGCGGTTTTGTCTGATAAATGGTTGAATTTCGTGCGATTAATCTTTGTCCATTGATCAGGCTTTTCAGAAATGAGCAATAATGATCAAGTTTCAGCTTGATACCCGATTCAACTGGATGCAGGGATATCTGAGAACGAATATTACCGCGATCATTCGCGTTGAAGAGCGACAGGGGACTTGCGCATGCACGCTGCCGAACGGGAAGAGATCATCCTCGATGCGCTGATGAAGAAGGGCTTCACCACGTATCGACACCTCGAAGCAAACGTCGACGCATCGCCTGCTACGATCAGGCGCGATCTGGCCAAGCTGGAGAAACAGGGCAAGATTGTAAGATTGCACGGTGGGGCCAAAGCGGTCGATGCAGATTTCGGTGGTTCGGGCACTCCAGCCAGCCTGGCTGGCACACCGTTCGAAAAATCGCTGAAACAGAACATCGCCGAAAAACGAGCGATCGGGCGGGCAGCTGCGGCTTTGTGTGCACCGGCCGAGGGGATCATCATCGATGGTGGGACAACCACCTATCAGATGTGCGAGCATTTGGCTGATCTCAACCTTCAGGTTCTCACCAATTCGCTCCATATTGTGAACGCATTGCTGCCGCAGGAGACAACGCAGCTGCTGGTCCCGTCAGGACCGATTTTCCGCGAACAAAATATCATCCTCGCTCCCGCAGGCGAGACGACCATGCCGAACTTCCACGCGAGCAAGCTTTTTATGGGCGCAGCCTCGGTCAGCCCGAGGGGAGTGTTTCAGACGGATGCGCTGCTGGTGGCCAGTCAGCGGCGGTTCCTTGAACGGACCGATGAGGTAATTCTGGTAGTGGACAGTGGTAAACTTGAAGCGTCTTCCGGTGCAATTGTCTGCGAAATCAACCGTATCGATCGCATGATTACCGATGACGCGGCAGACCCCGCCGTGATCGATCAATTACGCCAAGCCGGATTGCAGCAGATCGATTTGATTAAACCCAACAGTTAACCGGTTTCCGCTCCAGTCAGAATGTCACTGGTGATTTGGTCGATTGACGTCACACCCGTCAGCGACATTGCCACTTTCATTTCCGCTTCGATTAATTGCAATACGTGCGATATGCCCGCTTCGCCGCGGGCACCCAAAGCATAAGCCCATGCGCGGCCCAGCAACACCCCTTTCGCGCCTAAAGCGAGCATCCGCACGACATCCAACCCGGAACGGATCCCGCCATCGGCCAGCACGGTCAGCCGGTCACCAGCAACCTCCGCGATCCGGGGCAGGGCCTGCGCGGTTGAAAGCACTCCGTCGAGTTGGCGTCCGCCGTGGTTTGACACGACCAGCCCATCAGCGCCAAGCTCCGCAGCCTTGATAGCGTCATCAGGGTCGAGCACGCCCTTGATTATCAATGTCCCGTCCCATTCGCTCCGGATAAAATCGAGATCATCCCAAGTGACCGACGGATCGAAATTGTTGCGCATCCATGCGAAGAAATCTTCGATTCCGGATTTGTCGCCTAAGACAGGTGCGACATTGCCAAGGCTGTGCGGGCGTCCATTGATCCCCACATCCCACGCCCAATTCGGGCGCATTACCCCTTGCCATGTCCGCCGCAGCGCACCTTGAAAACCGGCTGCTCCGGCAAGGCCGGAATGATAATCCCGGTAGCGGCTGCCGGGCACAGGCATATCCACCGTGAAGACCAGCGCGGTGCAGTTTGCCGCCACGGCGCGGGCCATCAATTCACGCATAAAGCCGCGATCGCGGATCATATAGAGCTGGAACCAGAACGGTGCGCTGCTCGCTGCAGCAACTTCTTCAAGATCGCAGGCAGATACAGTCGAAAGGGTGAAGGGGATGCCTGCCTTATTCGCGGCGCGCACGGCCTGGCATTCGCCGCGCCTTGCGTTCATTCCGGCAAGCCCAATCGGCGCGAGGGCCACCGGCAAGGCCAACTTCTGATCGAACAACTGGGAGGACAGATCGATCTGTGAAACATCACGCAGCACCCGTTGTCGCAGGGCAACGTCCTTTAGATCAGCGACATTCCGGTCAAGCGTGACCTCCGCATAAGAACCACCGTCGATATATTCGAACAGGAAGTGCGGGAGCCGACGGCGGGCGAGTTCGCGGTAATCTATGACGCTCGCGGCGATCATGCGCCCACCATCTGAGCGTGTCGCCACGCTTCGCGATAGCCGCAAATATCAGCAGGCAGCTGCTTGACTTGAGTAAGTCCGCCTTTTGGGCGAATGGCCGGATCGATCAGTCTTAACGCGCCGAAGCTCACATCGTTATGGGCATTGGCGACAAAGACATTGGTACCCGGCCTGAGCGCGGCGAGCGCTTGGACAAACACTTCTGCTTCCGCGAAGCGACCTTCGACGAGCAGGCAGTCTTTTGAGCCGATCAGGTCGAGCGAGGTATCCGCAACAAGTGCCGCGTAGAGGCAAGCACCTGCACGCCGCTCAAACCAATCCTGTGGGCGGTTGACCCATCCTCCAGCGCCGTGGGGATAAGGTCCGTTGCCCGGCGCCAGTGTCGGCAGAACCATTGCGGATTGCTCAAGCACGCTGGGAACCGCATTGAGCAGTCGGGGCTGGTCAGGTTTGATATCGACCTGCCGTGTGTCGATCTGGATCAGCGATTCGATCTCGCGGCCGCCCATGAAACGGGCGGACGGCACAGGCTTGCCGAAGGCATCGACATTGACAAGACAATCGCGCGCCTCTGGCAGTTTGCTCATATCGATTTCGCTCGCGGCAAGGCGCATCGCGATAAACCATGTGCCGGTCGAGAGAATTGTCGCCTCGCGATTTTCGATCTCCTGAAAGCCGCGCGCCGCATTTAGGGCCGCGTTCGAATCGTGCAGGCCCGCCAGCACTTTGGCAGTCGCCGGAAGGCCGGTCTTTTCCGCCAAGGTTTCTCGTAATGTCCCGATTACATCGCCCGCTGCGGCGATTGGTGCAAAGCGCTCTGCCCAGCCTCGTTGGTTCGCAAGCGTGGAAAAACTTCCCGTTGCGGGTGCCCACAGGTCAGAGTGGCAGCCCATGCTGGTCGCTTCGCTGCGTGCCGCGCCTGACAGGAACCAGCCCCAATATTGCGCCCAAGGAACCAAGGTGGATTGTGCAATTAGATCGGGCTGCAATTGCTCGAGCCAAAACAGTTGTGCGCCAAAATTGAGTCCAGCAGGAAGGGATGGAGAACCCGTTTCTGCAAACGGGGCTCTTGCAGCATCATATTGTGCGCGTAATTGCGCTGGCAGTTCCTGCTCGTAATCGATCGGCGCAATGGTCAGTTCGTCGCCTTGGATGACTGCAACACCGGCGCCATGCGCGACCGGTACGATATATTCGACGGGATGGCCCGCAAAACTTGCAAGCGCCGAAGTAAGCCATTTCTCGATACCGCTTGCATCAAGCCGCCGCACACCGTCTATTATGACGGTTTGATTAGGCCGCGTCTCCCGCGCTACCATTTCGCCGGCGCGGGACCAAAGGCTCACCTTGGCGAGCGTTTTGCCGATATCGACAACAATCGCAAAACCGTCTTTCAAATCCCACTCCCCAAGATTGCGATGAACTTTATTGATTGCGGATTAGCGAAAATGATTGATTTTGAAAAGGCCTAATGGTACCGAGTCTCTTATGAACATGCATGCGTCTCTGGCCGAAGTCGCCATTCCGTTCGCCATCCCCGTCAACCGGTGGGATGAGCAGGTTTCAACCAATATGACCGAAGCGGAATTGCTCCTCTACCGGTCAAATTTGCTCGGTGCGGACCTTACTGTCACCAACTTTGGTGGTGGCAATACGTCAGCCAAGGTGACTGAGCATGATCCGTTGACGGGCGGTGAGGTAGAGGTGCTTTGGGTCAAGGGCTCAGGCGGTGATATTGGCTCCATGGGCATGGATGGTTTTGCAACTCTTTATCAGGAAAAATTGCTCGCTCTTGAATCTCACTACGAAGGTGAGGGTGATGATGACAAAATGGTCGGGTTTCTCCCGCACTGCACGTTCAATTTGAACAGCCGCGCGGCCAGCATTGATACGCCGCTCCATTCGCTTCTCCCGTACAAGCATATCGACCATGTGCACCCTGATGCGATCATTGCGCTTGCGGCGTCGAGTGGCGGCGAAGCAGCAACGAAAGAATTGTGGGGTGACGAAATTGGCTGGCTGCCGTGGAAGCGCCCCGGCTTTACGCTGGGTGTGCAAATTCGCGACTTTGCGCGCGCCAATCCGCAGGCGAAGGGGGCAATGCTTGCCGGCCATGGCATCATCTGTTGGGCTGACACAGCTAAAGAGTGCTATGACCAGACCGTCAGGCTGATTACGGAGGCTGCGGATTATCTGAATTCGAAATTGTCAGATGGCCCGGCTTTTGGTGGTGCGCAGGTTGCTCCCAATGAGGATCGGCATCAGTTGGCTGCAGACCTGATGCCGCGTCTGCGCGCGCTGATGGTTGGTGATCGGCGCAAGGTTGGTCATTATTCGGATGATGATGCGACCCTTGAGTTTGTCGGTAGTGCTGATTTTGAGCGTTTGGCTGAGCTTGGGACATCGTGCCCCGATCACTTCCTGCGGACCAAAATTGCCCCGCTGACGCTTGATCCGGCAAAGCTCGACGATGACGCCTATCTTGATCAATCGATCACAGATTATCGTGCGATGTATGCGGCCTATTATGAGCGGTGCAAGCGCGATAATTCCCCGGCTATACGCGATGCGAATCCTGTGGTTGTTCTGGTTCCGGGTGTTGGCCGGATGACTTTTGCAAAGGATAAGGCCACTGCGCGCATCGCCGGTGAATTCTATCTCAACGCGATCAATGTGATGCGCGGTGCAGAGGCAATCGGCGATTACATCGCTCTCGACGAGCAGGAAGCATTCGATATCGAATACTGGCTGTTGGAAGAGGCCAAGTTGCAGCGCATGCCTGCCCCCAAAGAAATGGTGGGCAAGGTTGCTCTGGTGACCGGAGGTGCGGGTGGCATTGGTGCTGCTGTGGCGGAGAGAATGCTGCGCGATGGGGCCTGTGTGATGCTTGCTGACCGTGACGAGCAAGCGGTCAAGGATATCGAGTCCAACCTTGTGGATGCATTCGGCAGGGATGTGGTGCGCTCGGTCACCTGTGACGTGACTGACGAGGCGCAAGTTGCAGCTGCTCTGGAGGCGTGCGCGCTTGAGTTCGGTGGGCTTGATATTCTGGTGGCAAATGCCGGAATTGCATCGTCTGCACCAATCGGTGAGACGACGATCGAGCTATGGAATAAGAACTTTGACGTTTTGGCGCAGGGTTACTTCCTGACCGCTAAATATGCCTGGCCGCTGCTTCAGGGGATGGCTGCTCAGGGTGGTTCCAGCGTGGTCTTTGTCGGGTCGAAAAACGCTGTGGCGGCGGCCAAGAATGCCAGCGCCTATGCCAGCGCGAAGGCGGCGGCAAACCATCTTGCGCGGTGTCTGGCCCTGGAGGGGGCTGACGATGGCATCCGGGTGAACGTCGTGAACCCCGATGCTGTGATCAAAGGCAGCCGTATTTGGGATGGCGACTGGCGGCAAGAGCGCGCTGGTGCACATGGTATCGATTCAGGTGATGAGCTGGAAGAGCACTATCGCCAGCGTTCGATGTTGAAGCGATCTGTTCTGCCTCAAGACATTGCGGAGGCCACCTATTGGCTGGCCAGCGAAGCCTCGGCAAAATCCACCGGCAATATGATCAATGTGGATGCGGGCAACGCCCAGGCATTCACACGATAACGTCGCAGTCGGAGGGGACAGATGACACAATTGCCTATTTCGGCCGACTTGGTCGCCGAGCATAATGCGAAATCGCGCGAGGCTCTGGCGGAGGATTACGCAGCGCTGGGGCGCAAGCTAGAGCGGCGAGGAATCGCGATTGACGCGTTGAAGGACAAGGTCAAAGACTTTGGCGTGGCTGTGCCGAGCTGGGGGGCTGGCCGCGGCGGAACGAGATTTGCAAAGTTCCCGATTGCCGGTGAGCCGACCAATATTCATGAAAAGCTGGAAGACTGCGCGGTAATCCATCAACTGGGTCAGGCGACACCGGCTGTCAGTCCGCATTTCCCGTGGGACTGTGTGGAAGACTATGCCGCTTTGAAAGACGAAGCTGCTGCCTATAATCTGGTGTTCGATGCGGTAAACTCTAACACGTTTCAGGATCAGCCCGGCCAGGCGCAAACTTACGCCACGGGCTCGCTCTCATCGACTGTTGCGGACACGCGCCAACAGGCCATCGATCACAACATCGAATGTATCGAAATTGGTAAGAAAATCGGCTCGCAGCGTCTGACGGTTTGGGTTGGGGATGGAACAAATTTTCCCGGTCAGCAGGATTTGGGTCGCAGCTTTGACCGCTACATTGAAGCCGCTTCGCACGTTTATGCGGCGTTGCCCGATGACTGGCAGATGATGCTCGAACACAAAATGTTCGAACCGGCATTTTATTCCAGCGTTATCTCCGACTGGGGCAGCTCGCTTATGGCGGCGCAGGCGCTGGGCGATAAATGCAAATGCCTGGTCGATCTGGGGCATCACGCGCCAAATGTGAACATAGAACAGATCGTCGCGCGCCTGCATCATGCAGGCAAGCTGGGTGGCTTCCATTTTAACGACAGCAAATATGGCGACGATGATCTCGATAGCGGCAGTATCAACCCGCATCAGTTGTTCCTCGTCTTCAATGAATTGATTGAGGCTGAGCAGAATCCGCGCGACGGCTTTAATCCGTCTTACATGATCGATCAGTCACACAATGTGACCGATCCGATTGAAAGTATGCTTTCGTCGGCTGAGACGATTGCCGGATGTTATGCGCGCGCTGCGATGGTTGACCGAGAAGCATTGCATGCCGCGCAAAACGACAATGACGTTATGCTGGCATTCAGGACCTTGCGCACCGCATATGAGACGGATGTCACGCCGATCCTGGCGCAGGCCCGTGATGAGCAGGGCGGGGCGATTGACTGGCTCGGCGCGTATCGAGCCAGCCAATACCGTGACCGCAAGGCTCAGGAGCGCAAGGCCGTAGGACTTGGCGCGGGCATCGTCTGAACACTACCCACTGCATTATTTCAGGAGCATCCCGATGACAGTCATGCGTGCACTCGCAGCCAGTTTGTTGCCAATCGCTGTATTGACCACGGGCTGCGTCAGCGCGCCGTCAGGCCAGACCACTACCTTGTCAGCTTCGGCGCAAACAAGCGAGCAGGCAGAAATCAAGTCAGTGGCCAATAGGGTCGCCGATTGGCAGCTTGCCAATCTCGACAATCTGGAAAGTTACATTCGCTATATTTCTCGCGAGACGCCCAACCCGCGCGGCTGGGTCAAAGGGACGTTCTTCCTTGGGCTTGCAGATTATGCAGAGCAGACAGCTCAATCCCGCTACACCACGGCATTGGCTGCAATAGCCGACCGCGAAGAATGGCGGCTTGGCAATCGGCAATATCACGCCGATGATCATTTGGTTGGTCAATACTATGTGAAGCTGGCCCGCGCGGGCATCGCCACGGCGGACTTGGAGCCGACGCGCGAAACGCTTGATGCGATTCTGGCAGATAAACCAAAGACGCAAATGCTCCATCCTGATAAAAAGGGCGATCCGGGCTGTTCCAAGCGCTGGTGTTGGTCTGATGCCTTGTTCATGGCGCCCGCGACTTGGTGGGAGGCGCATGAAACTTTCGGGGATGAGGCATATGCGGCATATGCCCACGCCGAATTCCAAGTTGCAACCGATCTTCTGTTCGACAAGGAAGTTGGCCTTTATTACCGCGACAGCCGCTTTTTCGATCGGCGCGGGGCTGACGGCGAAAAGCTGTTCTGGAGTAGAGGTAATGGTTGGGTTTACGGCGGGTTGGTGAATATCCTGCGTACCATGTCACAGGACGATCCGCGCCGTGCATACTATGTAGATCTGTTCCGCAAGATGTCAGACCGACTGGTTGTTATTCAGGCGCCCAATGGAATGTGGCGCGCGTCGCTGCTCGCTTCCAGCGAAACACCGCCAGAGACCAGCGGGACCGGCTTCTTTGTTTATGGCCTGGCATGGGGCCTGAACGAAGGGGTGCTCAAAGGCGAACGATATGAGTCGGCGATGGATGCTGGTTGGGATGCGTTGGTTGCGAATGTCGATGTCGAAGGCCGGCTTGGACATGTCCAGCAGGTAGGTGACCGGCCGGAGGGCGTGCAGCCTGATGATCGCCAGCTCTATGGAACAGGCGCGTTTCTTTTGGCGGCCGGACAGGTTCTTCGCCATGAGCAGAATTGATTAAAATGACTGCCCGACGAAATTTTGTTACGTAAATCACGATTCAGTGATGTAATTTTGCACAGCTGCGCGTCAAACAATCAAAAAACATCATCAATCGTCATGATCGCGCATTGACATGGTCGAAAGCAATCGGTCATAACGCAAAAAAAGAGAGTTTGACTGAGGGGATTACAAATGACTTTGAACCGCACCTGTGGGGCGCGCAGCGCGTTCGAATTGAGCTTGAAACTCGGCGTGGCAGCAGCAGCGCTATCATTACCTTCACTGGCAGCAGCGCAGGATTCTTCTGAGGGAGCTGGGCAGGAAGAAGCGCCAGTTGATGATCAGCCGGAAGAGCAGGTTAGTGTAAGCAGCGACACGCCCCGCGACGGTGAAATTATTGTCAGCGGCATTCGCGCCAGCCTTGAAGATGCGCTCAACATTCGCCGTAAGGCAGATGTGATCCTTGACGGTATTTCGTCGGACGATATCGGTTCAACTCCCGACCTCAACCTGGGTGAAGCGTTGGCGCGTATTCCGGGTGTTCAGATCAACCGTGAAGGTGCACGGCGTGATGCAACCATCTCGGTGCGCGGCTTGCCAGGGCGCTTCACAAAAACCACGATCATGAACCAGTCGATCGCATCGACCACCCGCGGAAACAACACGGGGAACCCGTTCGGCATTTTCGAGAGTTCCATTTTCAACGGTGCGAACGTCATCAAGTCGTTCACGGCTGACACGCCGGCGGGCGGTTTGGCTGCACAGGTTGATCTGCGGCTTAACAGCGCACTTCAACGGCGGCAGGGCTTCGTCGTTCGCGGGGAAGTGGACTACGAAGAAACGACCGGTGATTTTCTGCCAAAGTTCTTTTTCTCTGGCGCTCAGCGGTTCGGTCGCCTTGGTGTCTATGCCAACGTAGCCTATTCGGAGCAGAGTTTTCGGCGAGACTCGCTCCGCTTGAACAATTATCGGGAATTCACATCTGCACAGGTCGCTGCTTTTGCGAATGGCACCGCGACAAGCGGGGTTGGTGATGGGCTAGACGCTCTGTCCGCTACTCCGAATGCGGCTTTCGATATTGCGGCGGTAGGGGACAATGGCCTTGATAACGCTGTAATCTTCCCGCGCGTCATACGTCAGTTTGTACAGAATAACCGCGGCGAACGTTTTTCAACAAGCGCCGGTCTTGCATATGAGCTCACAGATAACCTGACTTTCCGTTTCGATGGTATTTACACCCGCCGCGACTTGAGCGAATCCAATCAGGATATCTCGATTTTCGAGGCGACCAACAACTTCAACTCGCTGATTTCGCCGCTTTCGGATCCGGTCAATGTCGGGGTGGTCGACTTCGATGAGAATGGCACAGAGGAAAACGTATTTCTCGTGCCGCGCGTTTTGATCAGTGACTCGCAATCAGCCATCGAAAACCGCAGTTTCCCTGCAGTTGACGAGGCATGGGCGCTCTATCCCCAATTCAATTTTGAAAATGACAAATGGCGCGTCGATGTGATTGGTACATATTCGGAAGCGTTGGGGACTTCGTCTTTGAACCAATACAGTTTGCGTGTCCGAAATCGCGGAGGCGGTGCATCGACACGCAATCTGGATTCCAATCTCGATGGCATTGATGATCGTGGGAACAACTCAATCCTCATCCTTGATCAGGGGTCGGGCGATCTCGGCAGCATTTTTGTCGACAATATCGTCGATCCACGCCTGCTGGAATTGGACAATACTCGCGGCAGGGCCCGGATTGAGACTGGTGCCGGCATCGGTGCGCGTGATGATTTCGCCGGTTTCCTGCCCCCTGGGCCGAACCAGAACGGGTTCAATCAGCCAACGTCGATCTTGGCGCTCGGGTTCACCGAAGGCGTGAGGCGCGATCTCGCGACGATTGATGTCGATGTTGCGCGCAAGTTTGAAAACAGCTTCATAACAGAGATTCAAGTTGGTGGTTTCTACACCGAAGAGACTTCGGACCGCTTCCGTTCAGAGTTTGGTGGCCTTGGCCTTAATTATGCGAATGCGTTCAACCCGCGTATTCTGGTGCCAAATGATGGGGTGGCTGAAGGCGGGGATTACCTCGGAGGGGAAGTTCCCGGCGTCGAACTGGACAACTTTCTTTCGCTTAACATCCCGGTCTTGGAGGACTTGCTGGGTTCGGCCAGTCGGGACCCGAGAACGGACTTGGCGTTCACGCCAAGCGCAGGCAACATTCGCGGCTACTTCCGTGAACTAACGCCCGAAAGTGCGGCAACTATCACCCCAGATGAAATCCTCGCCGCGCTTCCTTTGGTCAGGGCGCCTGGAGGGAATACCTACCTGGCTCGCCCGCAGCTCACGCGGTCGACGATAGTTGACAACAACTTCACTTCCTCGCGTGATACCCTGGAACTTTACGGTATGGCGAAGTTCAATCTGGGTGAAGTTTCCGATACACAGCTTCGGGGAAATATCGGGGTCCGGTTCATCAAGACGGACCTGGTAGGGCAGACCAACCCTACCTTCCTGGAATTTTACGACAATCTGAACGCTATCCGCGCTGCAAACGGTGGCCCGGCGCTCGAATTCAGAGATGCAAGTGACAGCGACGCGCTGGTATTTGGTCAAGGCCGCAACAGCTTTGAACGTTTTCTGCCATCCGCTAACCTGATCTACGAGATCACGCCGGATCTCGTTTTCCGTGCTGCGTATTATGAGACTTTCGAGGCGCTCGACCTTGCTGAGTTTACCCCCACGCCGACACTGATCGTTGAAAATGCGATTGATCCGGATGACGATGATTTTGACCCTGCGGATCGCATCGTTGGCTCGGATGGCAACCCCATTCCGCGCACATCGGTTAACATTTCGACTCTGGATGTGGAGCCGCGGCGGTCCAGGGCGTTTGACCTTGGTCTTAGCTGGTATAACGGCGCCGGGAACGTTATTTCGATCGGCTTTTTCCGAAAGTCACTGATTGGCGATATCTCGCGTCAGCGCAATTTCTGTCCGGAAGGTGAGAACCTCACAGTTGGTGACCGCTCATTCAGCGACATTCGTTTTGCAGACGTTAACTCGCCAAATGACATTGAATCGTCATTTGCAGGAAGCTGCGTATTCACGAATGATAATGGTGACCCACAGCGCATTAGAGTGTCTCGTACAGTAAACAATCCTGACACTATCAACGTGACCGGGTTCGAAGCGCAGATACAACAGCAGTTCGATTTCCTGCCTGGCCTACTGAAAAACACGGGCGCGGTGTTGAACTACACTCGTGTGCGCTCCGGTGGTGACAATGACGTGCAGCTCTTCAATGTGGCCGAGGACACCTATAACGTCATCGGCTATTACGAAGACGATTTCCTACAGGCACGGCTCGCTTATAATCACCAGTCTGAAATCCAGCGCGAAGGCGGAAGTTCCTTTATCGGTGGGTCCACCATTATTGCTCCGCGCGGCCAGTTGGACTTTAGCGGTGCGATCAAACCTGCACGCGGGCTGGAAGTTCGCTTCGAGGTGTTCAATATCACGCAAAGCTCACGCCTCGAGTATCTTGGTGTTGAAGAACTCTTCCGCCTTTATGAGTATGACGGGCGGACATACTCGCTTTCAACAACTTACAGGTTCTGATGAATCCAGAATCCTCCCCACGGGCCGGCACTCAGCTTTACTGCTGACTGTCGGCCCGTTTCCTTTGCTCGAATGGGAAGGCAAGAATAATGCACGGTTTCCGCAAGTCGATCAGAGTTTTTCTGTCTCTCACGCTGATTTGGGCGGGCCTTGGTCAGCAGGCGCTGGCGCAGCCAAGCGATACGCTTGCCGATGATCAGCTGAACCTTGCAAGTGAGGTCGAGGCGATCGATTTCACGTGGGCGGGCCACCGTGTGTTCGCGCAGATGATCCAGCGCGGTGAACACCAGATCATCGCGTATTATGATGCTAGTCGGCAGATGAGCATCGCCCATCGAGAGCACCAACGCACGCCGTGGCGCTATCAGAAAGTGCCCAGTTTCGTTGGATGGGACAGTCACAATTACGTGACCGTAGATGTCGACGAAAAAGGCTACATCCATGTGATGGGCAATATGCACAATGACCCGCTGGTCTATTTCCGTTCAACCGAGCCGTGGAATGTGCGCTCGCTCAAGCAGGTGGATTATATCATCAGCCCAGAGCGCGACCAGAACGTCACCTATCCCCGCTTCATGCACGACCGCGAGGGGCGTCTAATTGCGATCTATCGTTTAGGTGGGAGCGGCAACGGCCGGTATTACTACCATCGATACGACACTTCCACGCAAACCTGGTCGCTGATGCATGATGGTCAATTCTTTGATGGCGAAGACGAGCGCGGTGCCTATTACACGGGCCCTGTTCTTGGGCCGGATGGGAGGTTCCATATGGTCTGGGTATGGCGGGAGACGCCATCCGCTGCGACCAATAACAACCTGTCTTATGTGCGCAGCCCCGATCTTGTGAATTGGGAGGATTCGAACGGCAATCCGGTAACCCTGCCTCTGGTCCGCTCAACCGGAGAGATTGTTGATCCCGTCCCGACATTTGGCGGCATGTTGAACGGGCAGAAAAAAATCGGCTTTGACGCTGATGGCCGCCCGATGATTTCTTACTACAAGAATGACGAGGACGGCGACACGCAGATTATGCTGGCGCGAAAATCGGGCAAGGGTTGGGAAACCCATCAAATCAGCGACTGGACAGACAGCAAGCAGTTCCTCGATCGCGGAGGCAGCCTGAATGTATCGATCCTTGTGCCGGAGGATCCATATATCGCGGATGACGGGACGATCCGGGTAAGGGCGAAACGAGACGGCGAAGAGATTGAATTCGTCGTTGATGCGTCGACCAATCGCACCTTGACGGTCGGCAGTTATACATCTGTCCCTGAGGTTATCGGCACGTTCAAGGTGAATCCCGACCTTACCCAATACGTCAGGAAAGCCGAAGGCACGCCGTCCGACAGCTCTTACGATTTCTACCTCAGCTGGGAGGCCAATCCTCCCGCGCAGGACCAGGCACGTGGAGAAATCCCACCGCCATCCACGCTGCGTCTCCACAAGATCCCGCGTTAAATTTATCGGAGTGACTGACGTGTTTTTTGGCTCTGTGCGCCCGTATTTTGCTGCAATCGCGGCGGCCCTATCGCTCGGTGTATGCGGCTCTCCAGTCTTGGCGCAAACCGACCTTGACAGGCTGCGGGCGGAGTTTGTCGAACCACCGTCCGATGCTCGACCGTGGACCTGGTTTCACGTCATGAGCGGGAACATGACACGCGAAGGGATTACGGAAGATCTAGAGGCGATCCAGCGGGCCGGGATCGGCGGCATTGTTCTGTTCCACGTCACGCAAGGCATCTCTCACGGGCCAATCAAGTTCAATTCGCCCGAACATCTTGAACTGATCGACCACGTAGCCGCAGAGTGCGAGCGGCTAGGTCTAAAATTTACCTTCCACAATGCGGATGGTTGGTCGTCCACCGGAGGACCATGGGTTACACCCGAGCAATCGATGAAGCGCCTTGTCTGGAGCGAACAGCTGGTTGATGGCGGCGACATCTCGCTTGACCTAGATCAACCGATGACCGTTGAGGATTTCTACAAGGACATCGCGGTTCTCGCATGGCCGTCGCTTGAAGGTGAGCTCGCCGACCGACGAAGCGCACCGCGCATCAGCGCTTCCGACGAAACGCTTGACCTGAGTTTGGTAACGGATGGCAACGCAGCCACAACATCCCGGTTGCAGGTCGGCGATAGAAACAGTGGCTGGGTTCAGTTCGACTACGACGCTCCGGTGACCATTCGCCATTTAATCCTCCGGAATATTCCTATCAGGCAGCTGACAGTCCGTTTGGAAGTATCAGACGACGGTGTGGACTTTCGCCCGCTGTTCGCTTTTCCAAAGACCAGAATTCTCAAGAATGAGTGGGAGATCGACACGGCATTCGCGCCGGTTACGGGAAGGCATTTCCGCGTAGTTGCTGACCGGAGTTTTGACTTTGGCGAGATCAGCTTGTCGCAGCAGTCCTTGCTGGACAATGCGGCCGCGCACAGCACGCTTGGCTATGTCTTCGGTCAAGAAGTTCCTGGCGCGCGTCAATTTGAAGGCACTGCGATCATTGATCCTGAAAAGGTAATCGACCTCAGCAAAGGGATGAGTGCCCGGGGCCGATTGAATGCCTCATTGCCTCCCGGCAAATGGACCGTAATGCGGTTCGGCTACACGTCGACCGGCGCGCGCAACGTCAATCCTTCGCCAGAGGGAAGCGGACTTGAAGTCGACAAATTCGACGCCGCAGCATTCCGTACACACTATGACGCTTTTATCGGACCGGTCCTAAAGCGGACTCGCGCTGTCGCACCCAATGCAACCTCTGGTGTCATGATCGATAGTTATGAAGTCGGCGGCCAAAACTGGACCGCAGGCTATGAGCAGCTGTTTTCGGAGGCTCATGGCGGTATCGATTTGGTGCGTTGGTTGCCGGTCTTCACTGGCCGCGTGGTTTCAAGCGGGTCTGAAACAAGCTCGCTCCTAGAGAAAATTCGCAATTTCAATGCCCGGCTAATCAATGAAAATTACTACGGCGAATTCGCACGTTTGATGGAGGAGGAAGGGCTGGAAAGCTTGATCCAGCCATACGGGAACGGGCCGCTGGACGAGGTCAGCGTTGGCGCGATTGCCTCGATTCCCGCTGGGGAATTTTGGGTAAGACGTGATGACCTCGGCAATCTGAACGGAGCCGTTTCTGCTGCCCGCATGTACGGCAAGCCCGTTGCCGCAGCCGAAGCGTTCACGGCAACTTGGGACGACAACTGGAATTTTTCTCCACGCTTCGGAAAGAAATGGGGAGATCGGGCCTGGGTCGCCGGCATCAACCAATTCTTCTTCCACCGGTTTGCGCATCAAGCAAACACCCATGTCATGCCTGGCATGACCATGAATCGCTGGGGGTCTCATTTCGATCGCACACAGCCGTGGTGGGACCAAGGCGGGAAAGCCTGGTTTACCTACATGGCACGGGGGCAACATTTGCTGCGCCAGGGGCATGCGGTCGCGGATGTCGCAATGATGGTCGGGTCTGAAAGCCCGGTCGAATGCCCGGAAAAATCGACGACCAGCGAGATTCTGCCGTCTGGCGTCGAGTTTGATTGCATCGATACGCCAACCTTGCTTGAGCGAGTACGGTTCGAGAATGGCGCACTGGTGCTTCCGAACGGAGCAACTTACCCGATGCTCTGGTGGCCTCACCAGAATTCTCCCAGGCCGGCTGAGCTTGCGCTTATGCAAGCAGCGCGGGCAGCAGGTGTGCCAGTTGCCATGGGTCACCTAGGCGAGGATCCCAAAACTGTCTTTGCAGAAGCCGGGCTTATGCCGCGGATTTCCGCGCAAGGCGATTTGCCAGGTTTCACTCATCGGCGCGTGAATGATGCCGAGATATTCTTCCTCTTTAACGACGCGGAAGAAAAGCGTGCCTTCGACCTTTGTTTCAGGGTCGGCGGGGTGGCCGGTGAAGTGTGGAACCCTCTCAACGGAAAGCGCGAACCAAGTGTCGGCGAAATCACATCCGATCAATGTTCTCGCGTGGAACTGGAACTCGCGCCCTATGCCTCAAGATTTCTGGTGTTCGAAGGTGGCTTGGCGTTTGATCGGCCGATCCAATCGGGGAAGATAAAGGACACCGTCCGGCTTACGGTAGATGACGGTTGGACTGTGCATTTTGACCGGTCCTACGGCAAGGTTGCTCCGATCAAGAATTCCACTTTGTTCGATTGGAGCAAAAACGACGATCCGGAGGTTAGCCACTTTTCGGGGAAGGCGACCTACCGCAATGCTATCGACTTGCCCGCCAATGAATTGGCCGGCGGCAAACGTGTGCTCATCGAATTTGGCGCGGTTGAGACGGTCGCGACGGTAAGAGTAAACGGCCGAGAGCTCGGCACGCTATGGACCGCGCCTTACCAGATCGACATTACCGAGGCGGTTCGCGCGGGCCAGAACGCG
>CALLQC010000173.1 GCA_938015255.1 uncultured Erythrobacter sp. | reverse complement strand
GCCTGATTTTGAGCGCAGAAAGGAGCCGTGGCCGCAATCATGCTGAATAATGAAAAGGCGTAGCAGCAGCAGCCCTGACACGGGAAGCAATGCGAGGGTCAGCCAGTATCCGGCATCAATGGCAAACAGCATAACCCCAATGATCACGCAAAACGGCACCAGTGTGAAGGCCAGTTCGGCTATGCTGCGTGCCGTACGGGCGTTGGCAAATCCCTTCAGCTGCTTCATCAGGGCACGCGCATCCGGTCGAGCAGCCTCGGTCGTGTCGGCGCTTGTCAAATCAGGCATTGTTACTCCGGATAATCTGTATTCGCGGACAAAGTGACAGATCGAAAGGACCAGTGATAGCCCCTAAACAGCCGCCATGCGCGATCATGTGCAGAAGAGCGTTAGGGGCGATGGGTTAAGCGAATGTGCCTTTGTAGCAGATCTTGCTCAGTCGAGTTTCGGCGGAAAGCCCGGTTCGGCTTTGGCTATCGCACGCTGATAGGCATCGCGTGCGCCGATGCGCTGCAAATACGCCTTGAGGTTTGGCATATGGTCAATGCTCATATCGCTGAATGCACGCGCAGTGGTGAGCGAAAAGCCGAGCATGATATCCGCCGTTGTCAGCGCTGATCCACCGAAATAGTCTGCTTCGCCCAGCCGTTTTTCAATGTGCGCCCAGGCATTGGTGATCCGCTTCATCAAAGGCGGCGGCATTTCAGCGCCTACGGCATTTACCGCAATGCCCATCATGCCATTGGTCATCAACGTCGCGTTGGCAAAGTGATACCAATAAAGGTGGTCGGCAAAGTCTGGGTGATCGGGGCCGGGGACCAGATCGGTATCGGGCGCATATTTGCCGACGATGTAATCCATGATTGCGCCGCTTTCGCCCAGCACCAGATCACCATCCGTTATGACCGGCGCGATCTCCATTGGATGCAGAGCCTTTAGTTCTGGCGGAGCAAGGCGCGTTTCGGGGTCGCGATCGTAGAGCTTGAGATCGTACTCAAGGCCCAGCTCCTCACACAGCCAGACAATACGTTCGGATTGCGAAATTCGCAGGTGATGAATGGTCAGCATGGTGGAAAGCTCCTTGAATCAGATTTCACCGCAATAGGCTGGCGTTTGAAGGGATCAAGAGCGGGCTGCTTCTATTGCGCGAGTATCCATTCGAGCACGACATCCTTGCCTGATGCATATTCGGCAAAGCTGGGCCGGATTTCCTCATCCAGCGCGAGCGTACCGATGTCGGCGGCTTCATCACGGCTTGCAGGGAAACAATGCGGCGTCTGATCTTCGCTGCACGGCTTCTCCCAATCGTGATATCCGGTCGAATAGGCGATGAAATAGTCGGAGTTGGGGAGCACAAACGGTCCCCCGCGTTCTGCCCAAAACTGCGGCCGGTCGCCCATTGGCTCTCCCACGATCCTGGCGCGGCCGCCGGCATATTGCTTAACCAGTGCGGCGGTTACGATCGCCGCGGAAAAGGTCTGCGGCCCGGTGATGACATAGACCTTGCCTTCTTTCGCAAGGCTATCACCAAGCGTCTCGGCAAAGGGGATCGCATTGCCAAGATCGCCGCCAGGGTTCCAGCGCAGGTCAACTATGATGAGTTTATGGCCAAATTCACCGGCTCCATCGAGCGCCTCGACCAGTTGGCTTTTGACCTCGTGTCCCGGATATTCGACGAGGTAATTGGAGCGTATGTAGAGGGCATCGCCCATGTTTTGGGATAAGACCAGATCGCCATCATCCTGCAAAGTAAGCGGCGGTTCTACGCCATTGGCACTCAGCACATTGACCCATTCGCCTGCCTCATCTGGCAGCGAATCTGCGCGAAGGGTATGGTATACATGACGGTACGCGAATTCAGTCTCTGCAGCATTAGGTAGAGCCTGCAAGGTGTGCTCGGTGAGATTGCCGTTATCGTCTTCGAGCGTAACCGACAATTTATCCGACGCGCTGATCAACCCTGCGGCATGGAGCAGCTCTGGCGAACGCAGTAGAAAAAGCGAAAAGTGATCACGGACACTGTCTGGCCCGCCGGAATATTTGCGTAGCTTCGTGATCAGATCGTCGGTTGTATGCCCTTCAATCTCGACCACTCTTTTGCCCAGCAAGTCCGACCGCGATTCATGCGCGCGGACCACGAATATCCCATCTTCAAACGTATAGACATCCATGCCGGAACGATTGAACATGCGAAACGCCGAGACACCATCGCCGCTGGTATGGGCGTTGTCGGCAAGCGCCATCAGGCGGTGGGTTTCGAGAAAAAATGCGGCATCGGACAATGGCTCGCCGGTGCGAGACTTGAGCTGTTCGACTTCGCTCAAGAACTGCTTGCGCGCATCATCGGAGAATGACCGGTCATAGTCCAGAACTTGGGCAAGGTAAGTGAAGTCCTGTCGCTGGGCCTCAAGGGCGCCTGCCGGTTCGGGAAAGTCGGCCTCTGCGATGGACGGATTGAACCGCATCCACTGGTCGATGCGGGGCCAGAAATAGATGCCGGCTGCTAGCGAAGTCACTGCCCAGACAACCGCTATCCATTTCAGCCATTTCTTCATAATTTGATCCCCCTGATGCCAGCGTAACGACATCAGAAGAGATTGCCAGCGATTAGGTCAGCGCGCCCAACCCTTGCTGGCTGGCGTCAAACCATCGAGGAATTTTTGTGCGGTTTCCAGATAGTCGCTTTGCTTCTCCTCACCCATTCTGTCCCAGTTGGAATAGATGCGGCCGATGCGGTGATTGCTGGAAAGCCGTTCGCGGTGACGGTCCATAAAATGCCAGTAAAGCGAGTTAAACGGGCACGCGCCGTCGCCGGTTTTCTTGCTGACCGAATAGCGGCATTCCTTGCAGTAATCGGACATCTTGTTGATGTAATTCCCGGAGGCTGCATAAGGCTTGGTCGCCAGCTTTCCCCGATCGGCATAAAGGATCATCGCGCTGACATTGGGCAGCTCGACCCATTCATAGGCATCGGCATAAATCGCCAGATACCAGTCCTGAACGTCGCGCGGATTGATCCCTGCGAGCAAACAAAAATTGCCGAGTACCATCAGTCGCTGGATATGGTGCGCGTGCGCGTTTTCCCTGGTTGAGCGGATGCAGTCGGAAAGGCAGCGCATGTCCGTCTCTCCCGTCCAGAAAAATTCGGGCAGGGCGCGCTGGGCGTTGAGCTTATTGTCGCTTTCCAGATCGGGCATATGCAGCCAGTAAAAACCGCGCACATATTCGCGCCAGCCGATCAATTGCCTGATGAAACCTTCAGCTGAATTGATTGGCGCTTTGCCGTCCTTGTAGGCTTTCTCCGCGCGCTCGCACAGCTCCAGCGGGTCAAGCAATCCGCAATTGATGCTGGTGGAGAGCATCGAGTGGTAGAGATCGTCCGATCCGTGGACCATCGCGTCCTGATAAGGGCCGAATTTCTCGATCCGCGCGGCGAAAAAGGCATCGGCTGCTTTTTCTGCCTCATCACGCGTGACTGGCCATTCGAAAGGCTCAAGATCGCCGAAGTGGTCGGAAAACTTGTCCGCCACCAGCTCCATCACTTCGCGAGTGATCTCGTCAGGCTCGAATTTGGGGACCGGCGGCGGGTCCATCTCGTCCTTCGGCGGCTCGCGATTGTCTTTATCGTAATTCCAGTCGCCGCCTTCAGGCTTGCCGTCGTCCCTCATCAGGATGCCGGTCTTCTTTCGCATCTCGCGGTAGAAATGCTCCATGGTGAGGTGCTTGCGGTCCTTCGCCCAGTCGCGAAATTCGGAATGCGAACACAGGAAGCGGTCGTCGGGCAGCACATTGACTTCGCACGCAAACTTGTCCGGCCATTCCTCTATCGCCTGCTGCACCCGCCATTCGCCTGCTTCGACGATATGGACGGCGCGCGGATCGTGACGCTCAATGGCGCGCGCGACTTCGCCCGTGAAACTGCCGGAATTGTCTTCGTCAGTCAGTTTCACATAGTCGACAGACCAGCCCGCATCGCGCAGCTCGGCGGCGAAGTGGCGCATTGCGGAGAAGATGAGGACGATCTTTTG
>CALLQC010000172.1 GCA_938015255.1 uncultured Erythrobacter sp. | reverse complement strand
TGGCTGCGAGCTTGAAACAGCGTCCCTTCGCGTCTTTTCAAATCAGGAAGGCGCCTATGGCGCAAATGTAAACCAGATGATCGATGGCGGCGTGTGGACCGATCCGGACGAACTGGCCAACGCCTTCGAAATCAACAAAGGGTTTGCATACGGCGTCAGTGGCACACCGGTGCAGCAGCGCGAATTGCTAACAAGCGCACTGAAAGACGTCGAGTTCACCTATCAAAACCTCGAAAGCGTGGAAGTCGGCATCACCGACCTCGATCAATATGTTGACGGGCTTGGCGGAGTGAGCCGCTCAGTCGCACGCGCCAAGGGCGAGGAAGCACCGGTCTACATTCTCGATGCGACGCGCGGTAACGCCAAGGTGCGCACTCTGGCTGAGCAGATCGACCTCGAGACACGCACCCGCACGCTCAACCCCAAGTGGTTCGAAGGCATGCTCGATCACGGCTTTGAAGGTGTGCGGATGATTGAGAGCCACGTCACCAACACGCTTGGCTGGTCGGCGACAACGGGTCAGGTGCAGCCGTGGGTGTACCAGAAGATTTCCGAGACTTTTGTGCTCGACGAAGAGATGCGCCGCCGTCTCTCGCACCTCAATCCAAAAAGCTCCGCGCGGGTCGCGAACCGTCTGCTCGAAGCGTGCGACCGCGAGCTTTGGCAACCGGATGATGAAACACTGGCCGCCCTGCGCGAAGCCAATGACGAGCTGGAAGATCGCCTTGAAGGCGTTTTCGCAGCGGAATGATGGGGATCGACTGATATGAACTTGCACACGCCCAAATCCGGATTTTCCAAACCCGACGGCGAAGGATCGGTTCAGGTCCAGCTTGATCCGCGCGACCAGATCAAGGGCGCAAAGGTATTTGCCGTCTATGGCAAAGGCGGAATTGGCAAATCGACCACATCATCAAACCTGTCGGCAGCGTTCTCAAAACTTGGCCACCGTGTTCTTCAGATCGGGTGTGATCCGAAACATGACAGCACGTTTACGCTGACAAAAAAACTGATGCCGACGGTCATCGATGTGCTCGAAACGGTTGAGTTCCACAGCGAAGAATTGCGGCCTGACGATTACATGTTCGAAGGCTACAACGGCGTGATGTGCGTTGAGGCAGGCGGCCCGCCTGCTGGCACGGGCTGCGGCGGTTATGTTGTCGGTCAGACGGTCAAGCTGCTCAAACAGCATCATCTGCTGGAAGACACCGACGTCGTGATATTCGATGTGCTGGGCGATGTGGTGTGCGGCGGTTTTGCCGCGCCGCTCCAGCATGCAGAGCGCGCGCTCGTCGTCGCAGCAAACGATTTTGACAGCATCTTCGCCATGAACCGGATCGTCGCGGCGATCGGCGCAAAGTCGAAGAATTACGACGTGCGCCTTGCTGGCGTGGTCGCCAATCGCAGCCGCGAGACCGACGAGATTGACAGGTTCTGCGACCAGATCGGCATGCAGCGCCTCGCCCATTTCCGCGATGTGGATGCGATCCGCCGCTCGCGGCTTAAGAAATGCACGCTGTTCGAAATGGGTGACGATCCGGAAGTGATCGCTGCGCAGGACGAGTATTTGCGGCTCGCTGCGATGCTGTGGGCCGGTGTTGAGCCCTCCACAGCTCAGCCGATGAAGGACCGCGATATTTTCGATTTTCTGGGGTTTGAGTGATGGCAACACAACCTAAGAGCGACCTTGCGCACACAGAATTCGCCGCCCGCCGAGAGGCGCTGGCGACCTATTTCGATTCCACCGCAAAACAGGCCTGGATCGATCTGACATCTGACGCGAAAGTCAGCGGTATCCGTGCCACTGTGCGCGCGGGACGTGACGAGATGCGCGCGACCCTGCTCGATTGGCTGCCGATGGATCTTCGCCGCACCCGCTTGCTCGACGCAGGATGCGGCACCGGCGCACTCGCAATAGGCGCTGCATGCCGCGGTGCCGAAGTTACCGGCGTGGACGTCGCTGGCGGGCTGATTGAAGTCGCACGCGAGCGCACGCCAGGTTTTATCGGCCACGGCCGGATTGACTGGCTGGCAGGCGACATGCTTGACCCTGCGCTCGGCGAGTTTGCGCATACGGTGGCAATGGATTCCCTGATCCATTATTCGCCGGAAGATCTGGTCGATGCGTTGGCACAAATCGGCGAGCGGACCTCACGCTCGATCCTGTTTACATTCGCGCCTCTGACGCCGTTGCTCGGCGCGATGCACACTGTCGGCAAGGTGTTTCCAAAAAACAATCGCTCGCCCGCCATCGTTCCAGTTGGCGAGGACGAATTGCGCAACCGCCTTTCGAAGCTCAGCGGCTGGAGAGTGGGCCGGACCAAGCGTGTATCGAGCGGATTTTACACATCGCAGGCTCTCGAACTGGTTCGGCGTGGATGAGCAATTCGCCGCGCCCCCCTTCCAAGGCTCCGGCCAATTGGACTGAATTCGCAATGGCAATGTTGCCATTCGCGGATGCGGCGAGCACGGATTTGCCGCTTGGGCGGCTGCTGCGCCTCGCGCTGTTTCAGTTCAGCGTAGGGATGGCGATGGTGCTGCTTAACGGCACCTTGAACCGCGTTATGATTGTTGAACTGGGCACGCCCGCGTGGATCGTGGCCCTGTTGATTGCTGTCCCCCTTCTGGTTGCACCATTCCGTGCGCTGATCGGTCATAAATCCGACACGCACCGCTCAATGCTTGGCTGGCGCCGTGTCCCATATATCTGGATGGGTTCGATGCTGCAGTTTGGCGGGCTGGCGATCATGCCGTTTGCGCTGCTCCTTTTCCGCACACCTGAAACATTCAACCTCGCCGTGGCATCGGCGGCAGGCTCGTTTCTCCTGACCGGGGCGGGATTTCATATCACGCAGACCGCAGGTCTGGCGCTGGCGACCGATCTTGCACCCGAAGAGAAACGGCCGCGCGCTGTCGCTCTGCTTTATGTGATGCTTCTGATCGGAATGATGTTCTCCGCTTTCGTTATCGGAGGTCTGCTGATTGAATTTACGGGCACGCGGCTCGTACAGGTCATTCAGGGCGCCGCCGTCTTGACCATGGCGCTCAATCTGGTCGCATTATGGAAGCAGGAAGCGCGCGATACCGCTGCCACCGCGCCTGATCGCGATACGCCCGATTTCCGCGAATTGTGGACCGCATTCGTACGCGATGGCCGCAATGCGCGGCTTCTGACTGCCATCGGCATAGGCGCAGCCGGGTTTGCGATGCAGGATGCGCTGCTTGAACCCTATGGCGGCGAAGTGCTTGGCCTGTCGGTCGGCGCGACCACCGGGCTGACCGGTGCCTGGGCATTCGGGGCTTTGCTCGGCTTTATGTGGTCCGGCCGCATGCTGGGCCGCAATGGCGACCCGCTGCGTATTGCCGGCCTGGGCCTGGTCATCGGAATTGCCGCGTTTCTTGCAATCCTGTTCGCCGCCCCATTTCATTCGCCTGTGCTGCTATTCGCTGGTTCCATCGCGATCGGTCTGGGCCTGGGTCTGTTTTCAGTCGGAACACTTATCGAAGCGATGAACCTCGCCAAGAGCGGAACTGCCGGTCTCGCGCTTGGCGCCTGGGGTGCGGTTCAGGCGACTTGCGCAGGCGGCGGTATCGCTCTTGGCGGAGCGCTGCGCGATATCGTTTCAGCCATAGCGATGAGCGGCGATCAGACTGCCGCCACGGCCACACGCGCGACCGGATACACCACTGTCTACATCATCGAAATCCTGCTGCTACTTGCAGGCCTCGCCGCGATCGGACCGCTTGTCGGCCGCGCTCGCACGTCTCCATCAAATTTGCGGGATGCCGCTGGCCAGCCGTTCGGCCTGCGCGAATTCCCGACATGAACGCGGCCGCCGTTTTCCGCCGCATACTGCTGAGAGGAATGTGAAATGAACAACACATATATCGTCGGAACATTCGACGTCGCAGAGCTCGCTTTTTTGAGCTTCTTCGTCTTCTTCATCGGTCTGGTAATTTATCTCAACCGCGAAAGCCGCCGCGAAGGCTATCCGGTTGAAGACGAATGGACTGGCCGCGTGGAAACGCCAAAACTTGTCGATTTCGAGAAGAAGGAATTTCAGCTTCCGCACGGTCGCGGCACCTATGTGCCCGAAGATGTGCCGCGCGATCCGGTAGATATCGCTGCCAAGCGGGCGTTCCACGCTGGCGGCGCTCCATATGTACCGACAGGCGATCCGATGAAGGATGGGCTTGGCCCGGCAGCCTATGCCAATCGTCAGGATTACCCTGACCTCACAGTCGAAGGCGCTCCGCGTATCGTTCCTATCGGCAACAGCCACGGTATCGTGGTGGCGGACCAGGATCCGGACATTGTGGGCTGGCCTGTGATCGCCGCTGACAAAAAGGTTGCTGGCACAGTCAGCGATATCTGGGTCGATCAGTCCGAGCACATAATCCGCTATCTTGAAGTGACCACCACCAAAGGCACCAAGGTTCTGGCGCCGATGTTTGTTGCGGTTGTAAAGGGCAAAGGACTGCTGACCGGCCTCTGGCCAGATGCGCCTGACGAGGTCGAGATTGACGCGATCACTGCCGACCAGTTCGAGGCTGTCCCGCAGGTCAAAACGCCCGGTCAGATCACCCGTCTCGAAGAAGACCAGATCATGGGCTATTTCGGTGGCGGCTACATGTACGCAACTGCTGAACGGGGCGAACCGTGGCTGTAAACCCCGATCTCAACACGCCGCCGGAGCTGGACCATCCGGATGTCGCCAATCATGGCCCCAGCGCCGATGGCGATCCCATGGGCACTCCGGCGGAGGATGAGAAAGTCTTGTGGAAGGGACGGCCGGATACGGCAGTCCTTGCCCGCAGCGCGTTTCACACTCGTAAGGTAGCAGTCTACTTCGCCGCGCTGATCGCGCTGTCTCTCGGCTTCGGCAACCCGAGCAGTGCTGCTGTCTGCGCGGTTCTCGGCGTACTCGCCTTGTTGGTATTGCAAGGGATTGCGTGGCTCAGCGCGCGCAGCACGCTGTATATCCTTACCGACACACGGCTGATCATGCGCATCGGAATGGCTATCGAGACGCGGATCAACGTTCCGCTGAAACACATCCGCTCCGCAGATCTGAAACTGCGCGGCAAGGGATATGGCGATATTGCGCTCGATCTGAACGGCGATCGGATGCTCGGCTATGTGCTGATGTGGCCCCATGTACGCCCATGGAAGTTCGCAATGCCGCAGCCCATGCTGCGCGCAGTGCCCGATGCCGAGGCGCTGGCGGGCAAGCTTGCAAAAGCATGTGCAGCGCACGTTCCGATTGAACATCAGGCAGAAAAGCAGGTGAACGGCCCTGCTCGTCGCCCGGCCAAATCCGCAGACCTGCCAGAGCGCGGTCTGGAAGGAGCGCCAGCATGATCGTTCGGGAATACGAGGAAGACGAGTTTGCCATCCACAAGGTTCCGCTGATCATGGCGGGCGGCGTGGCGGCAATCTGCATCGGGCTGACTGCGGCGGTCAGCCTGGGCTTCGTCGATCGGACAGCAATTCCCAGCGAAGTGCGCGCTGCTGAAGGTATTACGTCGGTTGCGACCCGCTCTATCCAATTCTTTGATGAGGCGGACGGCACCGTGAGGGTCGAGGATGCGACCAGCGGCGATGTTATAGCGAGTTTTGAACCGGCCACCGGCGGCTTCGTCCGCTCAAGCGTACGCAGCCTCGTCCATGAACGGCGGATCAGAGGTATTGGCAGGGCCACACCCTTCGAGCTGATCGAATATCAAGACGGCGCACTGCAATTGCGCGACACAACGACAGGCAAATCTGTCGAACTGGCATCATTCGGTGCCGATAATCGGGCGGTGTTTGCCGCCATGATCAACGAGGAGACACGCTGATGGGATCCGGCGTTACCACTGCAAAAACTCACGCGAGGCGCTTTGATACGCCCTGCACCATTCAGGTCGAACAAAGCTCCGAGCACTTTCATGCGCATGTCGAGCTTGCTGGCAATGTCGAATTGCAGCCGGGTGACAAGGTCCGGGTGCACGGCGATCCGATTTCGATACCCTTTGGCCACAGCGCCACGTTTGAACGCGCTGCGACAGTCACGCGCGCCGGACCAATAGGGCGCGCCGCGACCCGGCTGGCCGCCTATTTCGACCTCAAGGAGCTTTACGAAGTCAGCTTCAACCCAGGGAGGATCAAATGAACGCGCCCGCAAAGATCGAAAAGGCGAACATTAACGCTGCCCATGGCGGCAAGATCATGACCAGTGACGAGGCAATGGCGCTGGCGACGCAGGACACGATCCTTACTCCGCGCTTTTACACCACCGATTTTGACGCGCTTGATGCGATTGACGTTTCGCTCGTGCGGGAAGAGTGGGATCAGCTGATCGCGGATATGGTCGGCGATCCCAACAAGAAACACTTCCGCCATAAAGGCAGCTTTGAGGGGATCATCGAGAATCTCGAGCCCGAACTGCGCGCCGAGTTTACCGATTTTATGGTCAGCTCCATGACCTCGGAATTTTCCGGCTGCGTGCTTTATGCCGAAATTGCAAAGCGCACCAAAAATCCGGATGTAAAGCAGCTTTTCAAACTGCTTGCCCGCGATGAAAGCCGCCATGCCGGTTTCATAAATGAAAGCCTGAAAGACGCGGGCATCGGCGTCGATCTGGGCTTCCTGACGAAGACCAAGAAGTACACGTACTTCAAACCGAAATTCATCTGGTACGCGGTCTATCTGTCCGAGAAGATCGGCTATGCCCGCTACATAACGATCTACCGTCATCTCGCGGCCAATCCGCAGAACAAGTTTCACCCGATCTTCGACTGGTTCGAGGAATGGTGCAATGACGAGTTCCGCCACGGTGAGGCGTTCGCCATGCTGATGCGGGCCGATCCCACGCTGCTGAAAGGCCACAACAAGCTGTGGATCCGGTTCTTCCTGCTTTCGGTCTATGCAACGATGTATGTGCGCGATCATGCGCGGCCAGTGTTTCACAAGGCGCTGGGCGTTGATCCGACCGAATACGATTACAAAGTGTTCGAGGTTTGCAACCAGATCAGCCGCCAGGTCTTTCCGGTCGAACTCGACATTGACAGCCCTAAATTCCGCGTACGGATGGAGGCACTGCGTCAGGCTGCGCTTCGGATTGAAGCGGGCAAGGAACAGGGCGGCATCAGCGGCCTTGCCAAACGCATTGGCGGCATGGCCGGTGCCGGATACAATTTTGCGCGCATGTATTTCCAGCGAGCGAAACCCAACACCCTGCCGCAATCGATCAGGCTCCAGCCCGCATGGTGAGCTGGAGCGGCCATATTGTACCGTTCATCGTGACGGTGGCGATCTGGTTTGTCGCGACAGGGCTGATTGCCTGGGCCGATAACCGTGACCGCGCAACTTTCTCTCGCAGCATCTGGATCGGCGGTGCGTGCGGAATTGCGGGTCTGATCGCCATTTTGATTGCATCGCAGTCTCCGGCGCTGTGGGCGGTCTATCTGGCCTTTGTCGGTGCGCTTATGGTGTGGGGCTGGCACGAGATTGGCTTCCTCACTGGAGCCGCCGCCGGGCCGCGCCGTGAACCGGCCGAGGCGGGCCTGCGCGGTGCGCGCCGCTTCGCTCAGGCCAGCGCTACCGTGATCCATCACGAGGTCGCCCTTGCCCTCACCGCCTTGCTTTTGATCTCTCTTTCATGGAACGCGCCCAACCAGATCGGGGCCACGGTTTTTGTTCTGCTGCTCGGCCTCCGCCTGACCGCCAAGATCAACATGTTCGTCGGCGTGCCAAATTCGACGGCAGAAATGCTGCCGGTGCATCTTGAGTATCTAAAGACCTATTTCGGTCGCAACCGGATGACGGTGCTGCTTGGCCTTTCGATAGTCGCGATAGCCGCCGTGGCTGCATGGTTTGGCTCGCTGGCGCTTGCCGCGCCCGTGGGCAGCGCTGAAATGGTTGGTGCGAGCCTTCTCACAACATTGTGCCTGCTTGGCGTGCTTGAACATCTTTTTCTGGCCCTGCCGTTCCGTGACGGAATGCTGTGGGGTTGGGCTTTGCCGCAAAGACACGCTGCGCGCGTGGCTGTGCGCAGCGATACGAATTTGGAACACAAGGTATGACAACAGAGGGAAACGTCATGGACTTCGAAGCCTATTTCGCAAGCGAGCTGGACACCGTTCGCGAAGATGGTCGTTACCGGGTATTCACTGATATCAAGCGGCATCGCGGCAAGT
>CALLQC010000171.1 GCA_938015255.1 uncultured Erythrobacter sp. | reverse complement strand
TGATCGAATTGCGCGAGAGCCTGTAATGCCAGTGTTCTTCGATCGAGAGCTGGACACTATCGCGACATATTGGCGCATATACCGGCGGGACGGATCAATGTTCGCCTTCACCAGTCATAACCGCGACCTCGTCTTCGCCGGGATCCGGCACCGGTCCGCCCCGGGCATGGTGCCGTCGGCTATTCGTGTGACAGCTAGCCTCACGGCGGACAGCGCCGATGTCGAAGGCGCGCTGAGCCACGACACGATTAGCGAAGAAGATCTCAAGGCTGGACTGTTCGATGAAGCATCAATCGAGATAGGGGCCTTGTCGTGGGAAACCCTCGAAACGATCCAGGTGTACACTGGACATCTGGGCCGAGTCGAAGATGATCGTTTCAGCTATTCTGCGGAGCTGCGATCCGCAAAACGGCTGCTTGAACAGGATTTCGTCCCGCGAACCAGCCCGACTTGCAGAGCTGAATTCTGCGGTGTGGGCTGTGGTCTCTCAGCCAGGCGATTCACAACCTTGGACAGCGTCGTATCACTCGATCTGGACCGCAATCGTGTTCAGTTGGCTAGTGCGTCGGATACCACTCACCTAGATGGCCGATTGCGGTTCCAAGACGGCCCTCAGACCGGTGTTATCTTTGGAATTCTTGCGGTCGAATCCGATTGGTTCACACTCGACCATCGCCTTGTTCCGGGCACTCGATCGGACACAAAAGTCGAACTGCAAGAGGGCTGCGATCACACAATTGCCACCTGTCATTCACGTTTCTCAAACGTTGCAAACTTTCGCGGAGAGCCATTCCTGCCAGGCAACGATTTGCTGGCGCGATACGGTCAGGGTGCGTGAAAACGGCCGGACTGTCTGAGCAGCATCGCTTCGCTTTGGCCGCTCGAAGTTTCGTCGGTTGCCCGTTCCGTCTCTATGGGAGAAAGCCAGCGACAGGCCTCGATTGCCTTGGACTGGTCGGTGCGAGCCTAGAAACAATCGGTCGGACACCGCAACTGCCCGCCGGCTATGGGCTCAGAAATGCCTCAATCCAGCGATGGATTGTCTGCGCACGGCAATCAGGGTTCGCTCTCACGTCCGATGCCATCCAGTCTGGCGATCTGCTGATGACCACACCAGGCCCTGCACAGCATCACCTGATCGTCGCCATCGATTCAAGTTCATTTGTTCATGCTCACGCGGGCCTTCGCCGGGTCGTGGTGGAACCATTCTCGGACGCGACACAACCGCTCGCTCATTGGCGACTACAATCTCTTGCCTAAGGAAAATTCATATGGCCACGCTCGTCCTTACAGCTGTTGGAACTGCGGTTGGCGGACCGATTGGCGGGGCCATCGGCGGATTGATCGGCCGTCAGGTGGACGGCGCTGTTTTTGGCCAATCTGGTCAAGAGGGACCTCGCCTCAAAGAGCTGTCCGTTACAACATCGAGCTATGGACAACCGATTCCGAGAATTTTCGGCAAAATGCGCATCTCAGGTACAGTAATCTGGGCAACAGACCTGGTCGAAACAACCCAAAAGGAGGGTGGCGGAAAAGGCAAACCATCCACCACGACATACAGCTACTCTGCGTCCTTTGCTGTTGCGCTTTCGAGTTCTCCCATTGCCAGAGTGGGCAGGATCTGGGCGGATGGAAACCTGTTGCGCGGGGCGAGCGGTGACCTGAAGGTAGAAGGAGCAATGCGAACCTATCTGGGGACCGGAGATGCGCGGGCCGACCCACTCATTTTCGCAGATATGGGCCCAGCCAGTCCGGCATTTCGCGATTGCGCGTATGTTGTGTTTGAGAATTTGCAACTGGGCGACTTCGGTAACCGTATTCCGGCCCTGACATTCGAGGTTATTGCCAGTGAGGATGCGCAGATCCCACTCGCGGATCTACTGCCTTCGTCGGTCGCCGGCAGCGATGATACGCTCGATTTCGCGCTGGGCATTTCCGATCAGGGAGGACCTCTGATTTCGACGCTTTCGACACTTGACCAAGTCTATCCTATCGCCCTCTCGATCGATGGGGGCAGAGTACAGCTGACAAGCAGGGCGCGTGTGCCAACAGAGCCCCCCTTATTGCCGAAAGAATTCGTAAGCCTGGACATTAGTGAAGGACAAGAACGTTTCCGCCGGCGAGCTCCTGCCAATGTTCGAGAACCCTTGTCGCTGCGATATTATGACGAGCAACGCGATTACCAGCCCGGGATACAGTCGGCAGATGGCAGAAAGCTGTCTGGGCGCACAAGAACGGTAGATCTCCCGGTCACAATGACGTCCTCTGGCGCAAAACAACTGGTAAACGAAAATGCGGGACGAGAAAAATGGCGAAGGGAACAATTGCTCTGGCGCATCAACACCCTCGACTCAAACACCAAAGCCGGTGACATTGTGCGGGTCCCGGATCTCGAAGGATATTGGCGAATAGAAAGTTTGGAGTGGCTGGATCGCGGGATCGAGTTGGTCCTTGACCTAGTACCGCCCTCGGGATTCTCACCTAGTCTTGGGGATGCGGGAGCCATCGTTCCTCCTATCGATCTTCCTGTTCCGCAAAGCGAGCTGCGGGTTTTTGAACTCCCTTCAAATGGTTCAATTGGGGCAGATCCGCAGGTGATTTATGCGGCGCTCTCGGCATCCTCGCGCGTCTGGAGCGGCGCTGCGATCTTTGTGGAGGAGGATGCCACTCTAAAACCAATCGGCACATCCGCTTCGAACAGGGCGACAATGGGCATCCTGCAGCAATCAATCGGGCCGTCGGCAGGCGTTTTGTTTGAACCCAATGCTCGCCTCGATGTATCGCTTTCCGCCTTTGATCTTGGTTTTGAAAGTACCGATCTCGCAGGCATCGCGAATGGGAAGAATCGGCTTTTCGTTGGTGGAGAGGTGCTGCAATTCCTGTCAGCCACCTCCCTTGGCGACGGGCAGTGGGCGTTGATCGGGCTTTTACGAGGGCGCGGCGGAACTGAGGAATTTGCGATTTCGGGTCACCCTGCTGGAACTGAAGCAATCTTGATCAATGAGGAGATTATCGCGCTGGAGTTTGACAATGCGATTGCCGGAGAAGCCGCCAGATTTGCGGCGATCGGCCGTGGCGACCCAGATCCTGTATTCGCAGCCGTCCTTTCGCCAGGGCTGTCAAGACGCCCCATCCCTCCAGTCCATCCCCGCATCGACATTTCGACAAGCAATACACGAAAGTTTTGTTGGACACGCCGGGCAAGAGGTCAATGGCGCTGGGATACGCTCTTTGAAGTACCTTTGGCCGAACAAGAGGAGCGCTATGAAATTGGTTTTGGGCCTGTCGAGAACCCATTCGCCTTGTGGTCCACCACAAGCCCATCATTCACTTTAGGCGAAACAGAGCTTTCGAATTTGGCAGCCGTACATGGCGGCGGAGACCTGTGGGTCAGACAAATCGGGACCTATTCTGCATCTCCCCCCTGCCTGCTTATGTCTCTGTAAGACAAGGATTATACTATGAGTGAACCTGTAAGCTTTCCATCAACCACCGCCCGCTTCACCTTACCGTTTTTGTTTTCAGGGCAGGCGCAAAAAGAATTCTTCTACAATCAAGCGATCAGCGCTCTCGACAGCATTCTTCAACCCGTGATTGAAGATGTTCTATCGACAGCTCCGTCAGATCCGCTGGAAGGAAAATCCTTCCTCATTGGCATCGCACCCACTGGAGAATGGGCGGGCCGAGAAGACCAGATTGCTATCCGAATTGCGGGAGCCTGGAGCTTCATAACTCCCGAAGAGGGGATGCAGGTGTTCAACCGATCGGAACGAAAATTCTATTACTATTCGAATGGCTGGAATGGTGCGAGCGAACCAACCGCGCCAAACGGTGGCGCCACGGTTGACCAGGAGGCACGCGCGCAGATAACTGAGATGCTTGAAGCACTTCGAATTGCAGGGATTTTTCCAATGCCCAGCAGCTGATTCGACGGATCTGACGGGCGTTCGGCAGCCTAAAACGCGCTTTCTGAACCCGTTTTATTAACGCCCCCTCACAATAGCGGCATTCTTGCAACAGTTTACGGTCATTGATTGCTTGCCACGCACCAAGTGAGAAGTTAGAGACGATCCCGTGCCTCAATCCGTAAGTAAGGGGATAATTAGAATGCGCAATTTCGTCATTGGTTTGGCGATGGCTTCAACAGCGCTCACCGCACCCGCCATGGCCCGTGAAGGCCAGTGGTACATCACCGCTGAAGGTGGTGCGATGCTCGTTGAAGACATCGATTTCGACGTAAACGGCAACGCGACAACCGCGGCTGCTGACACTGTAGAAGGTTTCGATTTCGGCGGTCTCGTCGGTTACGACTTCGGTGCTTTCCGCCTCGAAGCGGAAACCAGCTACCGTTCGGCTCAGGTTGATGAGCTGTTTTATGGCGCGCCAGTGCCTGGACAGTTCGATGTACCAGGCACGCGGTTCGCCGCAGGTGAATTCGACGCGCTGAGCTTCATGGTCAACGGTCTGTTCGACTTTGGCTCCGACGATGGCATCCAGGCATTTGCCGGTGCTGGTATCGGCGTTGCACGCGTCGATGTTGACGCTGCATACTTCTCCAACCTCTCGCCTGTCTTCGACGATTCGGACACCGGTCTCGCGTGGCAGCTGATTGGTGGTCTGCGCGCTCCGCTCAGCGACAGCTGGGACGCTGGTCTGAAATATCGCTATTTCAACGCAGTGGGCGTTGAACTGATCGACACCTTCGGTAATACGCTGGATACCGATATCAGCTCGCACTCAATCTTGGGTTCGATCACTTACAACTTCGGTGGTGAGGCTCCGCCTCCGCCGCCTCCACCACCGCCACCACCGCCACCTCCGCCACCGCCGCCGCCACCGCCGCCACCGCCACCGCCGGCACCGCCGCCGTGTAACACCGGCCCTTACATCGTCTTCTTTGATTTCGATGAATCGGTGATCACAGCGGACGCTGCGACAATTCTGAACAACGCGGTCACGGCTTATGCTAACTGCGGCACGGCCAACGTTATGCTCGCTGGTCACACCGACCGTTCGGGCAGCGTGACCTACAACATGGGTCTTGCAGAGCGTCGCAACACTGCTGTTCGCGATTATCTGACAGGGCGCGGTATTCCTGGCGGACGCATCAGCAGCGAAGCGTTCGGTGAATCGCAGCCACGTGTACCAACCGCCGACGGTGTACGCGAACTGCAGAACCGCCGCGGTGAAGTTACTTACGGTCCGGGTTCGGGCATGTAAGTAAGGGCTTCACGCTCATTTAATTGAAAGGGGCCGGAGCAATCCGGCCCCTTTTTTGTGTTTCTTGTTTAATCAGAAAGTTCTGAATTGGATTGACGAGGTAGTCCTCTGCAGGAGGGGCAGTTTTGCCACAAAAATCTCCCTGCGGCTCTGTGGTCGTCACGCGGAGTAGGCCGATCATCCAATTACGCTCTGGACCCGAATATTTCACAGACTCAAGGGAACGTGTTTCTCTTTCCTACGCAGCCGGCAGCACCGAACCCTCGGTTAATTCGTGAGTTTGGAGCCGGATGAGATTGCTTTCCATATGCACTCGCTCAGTAAATGGCTTCACGCCGTCTGACGTCATTCCCTGCGAGTTCTGTCAGATGCGCCAGCCTTCGCCAAAGCGGACTGCACTTGAGTTAACTTCCAAAGTCTTCGTCACCGTCATACCCACAGCCTGCGTCGCTATCGAAAGCGTCCCATCAGCGGGGCTGATCGAGATTTTCGATAAACGATTACGGCGATCGAGGATTGTGGGGTCCGTGACGCAAGTTGGCAGGTTCTCAGCCCGATGCGTCAATTGGTTCACCCGCCGCCGCTGCTCGCGAAAGCAAGCTGGTGTTCGCTGCAGGAACCAACCACGATGCCCCGATAAGCAAGATCAATCCGACAGGCGTGATCCAGAGCGTTGACAGTACGCCTATTCCCAGATCACCATCATTCTGCGCCGATACGTAGCCGGCCATATATGGACCGAGGGCCAGACCGACCAAGGTTGTAGCCAGAAAGAATGTTGCTGTGGCCGTGCCTCTCATCCTCGGCAGCACAAGTGCTTGGCTGCTCGCAGCTGCCGCGCCCAAAGCTGAAGCGGCGAACGCGCCGACGACAACATTCAAAGCCACAAACAGCCACCAGCTCTCAGTTGTGTACTGGACATATGCGAATGGGATAGGGCTCAGAAGACCAAACAGGACAACCCAAATACGCCCGGACTGGAATTTCCTGAAAAGTGCGTCAGCCATTCGGCCACCCAGAATTACTCCCAAAAACCCTCCGGCAGCGCCGCCCCCGCCAAGCCAGAACCCTAGTTCTGATTTTGAGATCTCATCAAATGTCCGCTCCGCGTAAGGTGCCCCCCAATAAGACATCGAATACGCCATGAATGCGACTGTACCGTATCCCAGAATGGTGCACAGAAACGCTGGCGACCCCCAGGTTAGCGCGAAAGTCGGATAATCGCGCTGGCGCAAGGCGCTCGCCCAACAGAAGACTGCATAGTATCCTACCGCGAGGAGAAACCACTGGTCGGTTATAGGTGGCAACTCGATCCCAGTGACGCTGCCAAGACTGGATGCAATGATGCCTTCACCAGAATCCAGCACAGATGTAATCAGGGCGGCCGCGACAAAAGCACCCAAGAATACAACGATGTTTATCGCAAAAGCTTTGCTCCCTCGGGATGCGGCACCGACGAACGTAAAGGGCGGGATAACGGTGTACAATTCGCGCATAAATCCGCGAAACGGATGAGGATCTTCAGGTGTTTCCAGTCCATCCATCGCGCCGCGCACTGGCTCTTTGAGAGTGAATACCCAGACCGCAAGTAACAGTCCTGGAAGGCCCACGGCGATGAACGCCGCCTGCCAGCCGGCAAATCCGAACCAGGGGTCTCCATCGGGAAACGCTCTATTCCAATTGTCTACAATAAGACCGCCAATTGCCAGTGACACTCCGCCACCGATGTAGAGACCTGACGAATAGATGGCCAAGGCGGTCGCGCGCAAACGCGCTGGGAACCAGTCCGAAATCAACGAATACGCAGATGGACTCGCAGTCGCTTCACCGACACCCACACCAATTCTTGCCACAGTAAGTGTCGCTGCATCTTTGGCGAAGCCGGAAACGGCAGTCATCGCAGACCACAGTGTCAAGCCAAGGGTCATGAGCCGGATGCGCTTCCAACTGTCAGCTAGTCTGCCGAGCGGGATTCCGAACAGAGCATAGAATATCGCAAACGCCGTGCCGTAGAGAAAGCCAAGGTAGGCATCATCGACACCCAGATCAGCCTTGATATCGTTTGCCAAAATAGAAAGGATCTGCCGATCAACAAAGTTCAGGACATAGATCAGCACCAGTACGCTTAGCGC
>CALLQC010000170.1 GCA_938015255.1 uncultured Erythrobacter sp. | reverse complement strand
TATCGCAAACGCCGTGCCGTAGAGAAAGCCAAGGTAGGCATCATCGACACCCAGATCAGCCTTGATATCGTTTGCCAAAATAGAAAGGATCTGCCGATCAACAAAGTTCAGGACATAGATCAGCACCAGTACGCTTAGCGCATACCAGCTGTAAGCAGGGACCGGCTGATTGCTCTGGTCCACTTCATCTTGCTTGGTATCGTCCAAGACCCACTCCCCAAATTTTGTTCTGTTTTGCTTGCCGGCTCCGGTTGATCTAAGCCGCGTAATCAGTGCTATCTTGAACGCCAGCTTCTTCAAAACCCTTTTTGCGTAGTCGACAGGAATCGCACAATCCGCAGGCCTGGGCATTCGCAACAGGGTCGTAACATGACCAACTCAGAGAGGGCTCCAAACCAAGCCGGTAGCACTCACGTGCGATGTCAGCCTTGGTCATGTGCTGCAGCGGTGCATGGATGGTCAAAGCGCTACCCTCAACACCCGCTTTCGTCCCCAGACGCGCAGTCTCTGTGAAGCTCTCGATGAATTCCGGCCTGCAGTCTGGGTAGCCGGAATAATCAAGTGCATTCACTCCTATGAAAACATCCTGCGAGCCAGTCGCCTCTGCGCACGCCGTCGTCAGCGCTAAAAAGACGAGGTTGCGCGCTGGTACATATGTAACGGGAATAGCATCACCCACGCCCGACTTCGGAACGTCAATCTCTGAAGTCAAAGCAGACCCGCCAAACGCCCTCAAATCGAGCGCAAGATCCATATGGCTTTCCAGTTCGAGACGAGAGGCAATCTTTTTAGCAGCCTCGAGTTCAAGCTTATGACGCTGGCCATAGTCAATCGTAAGTGCATGTACCCCGAACCCTCGCTCCTGCGCGATTGCCGCAGTCACCATCGAGTCCAAGCCTCCTGAAAGCAGGACGACAGCTATCGGGTTCGCATCATTCATGGGGTGGAGGCTTAGTTGTATTCGATCAAGACACAAGCACAGTCATAGAAACAGGCTAGCGCCTAGCAGCTGCCGGTCCGGCGCGCCTCTGCTGCAAATTGAAACGGTAGCCCAGAGGCAATCCCTTGACTCTCAATCTGAACGAGCCCGGCTGTTTCGCGCCGGACGAATGTGCGTCCGTATCCATTGCCTGGACACGTATACTGGACAGTCACTTTCGCGGCAGCATCCTCGACGACGAATCTGCTGCACCCGCTTTCAGGATGGCGAAGTTGAACCAACTCCTGTCCGGTGCGCACACAAATCTTCCGATCCGGCGAGCCATCGCGGTACTTGACCGTCCACTCTCCTTTTGTAAGCCGCTTGAGCATCTCCAGTCCTCTTTCCTGAGCAAAGGCAGGAATAGCGAGGGCTGCCAGTCCCCCAACGAGCGTTGTGAGCGGAAACAGCTTAACAATTTTTCTGCGAATCAACATGACGGACTGTTCGCCTCTTTTATTGGCATTTGGCTTGCATATCTTGGCCATTAGGCGATGAAGCGTGGCTTAACGTAGACAAGGCGTTAATTGAGGGGCTGAATATCAAATTCCTTCGAACAGAACGCGCAATCGACAACAATCCGCCCTTCTTCATTCTGCATTGCTATTTGCTCTTCTTTTGGGAAGCGACCAATCACTGCATGATAATGTTCAGAGCTGCATCGGCACCCACGCGACAAATGCGGGCCCGCTTGAATGCGAATTTCATCTTCCTCATGGAACAGCCGCCACGCCACTCCCTCAAGAGACAACTTGCTATCAAGCAATTCCTCGTGAGTAATTGATCCAGCCATGGTGGCCACATGCTCCCAGTCGGGATGGTCCATCCGGACATGCAATCGCTCGCGCCTTTCTTCCCCATCAGCCAGGTATTGGACAAGCAAACCAGCTGCAATTGATCCCTCTGGCCCAGAGCGGCTGGCAACCCGAATTAGAGTTGGCACCTGTTCGGATTGGGTAAAATATGCCGCACATGCTTCCGCTAGCGTTTCGCCTTCCAATGGTACAATGCCTTGATATCTTTTGTCAGCACCCGTTTCAAAGGTCACGGCGAGGTAACCGTCTCCCAGAAGTGCCGATAACGAGGGGTTGGCGCCCAGTCCCTCCAGACGGGCCTGATCGAAATCAACATAACCACGCATCTCGCCAGCACGGTAATCGCACACGAGGAGCGAGACCACTCCGCCGCGTGTTTGCGCCTGCATTGTAAGCTGGCCTGCATCAGCCTTGAGCAATCCTCCCATCAAAGCGCCGAGCACCAGAGCTTCGCTCAGTAAGTGCATGATCGGCGGAGGATAGCTATGTGCAGAAAGCACCTCATCGATTACGCGATCAAGGCGGACTATCCTGGCGCGAGCGTTGCGCGCGGGGAGGGTGAAACCCAGCAGCTTATCAGCGAATGTTTCGGCCTGTTGCTCTTTCATTCCAGCCATATGGTGCCTCTCTCAGCAAACGCAAAGAGGGAAGCACTCCGGTAGGAATTCCTACTTCCCAAGAACGTCAAACGCCCACAGAAGAATCGATTTCTGAGCATGAATGCGATTTTCTGCTTCGTCGAAAACTACAGATTGACGACCCTCAAAGACATCTTGCGAGACTTCCTCACCGACGTGAGCCGGCAGGCAATGAAGGAAAATCGCGTCGCTCTTTGCATGATCCATCAAGCTCCGGTTGACCTGAAACGGTATCATCGCTGCGCGTTTCTCAGCCGCGTCCGTTTGACCCATTGATATCCACGTATCCGTAATGAGGACATCGGCATTCCGGGCCGCTTCAACAGGGTCTTGAGTGAGCAATACAGTTGCGCCTGCTGATCGTGCGCTCGACACGAAGTCCATATCGGGTTCAAACCCGGCGGGCGTTGCGACACGAACGTTGAACTTCATCAAGCCTGCTGCTTCCAGAATCGAATGAAGCACATTGTTGCCATCGCCGAACCATGCAACCTCAAGGCCGGGCAGTGCCTTTCCGTGTTCGATCATCGTCAGCAAATCGGCTACAATCTGGCACGGATGCGAGCGGTCAGTGAGGCCATTGATGACCGGTACCGTTGCAAAGCGCGCCATTTCCTCAATCTTCGAATGATCATCGGTGCGCAGCATTATCGCATCGACCATCCTGCTCAGCACACGGGCCGTGTCCGCGATTGTTTCTCCGCGTCCGAGCTGGCTCGAGCCCGCTTCGAGCACGAGAACCGTTCCACCCAGCTGACGCATGGCAATTTCAAAACTGACACGTGTTCTGGTTGAGTTCTTCTCAAAGACCATAGCCAGAACCAGGCCAGCGAGGGGCGCGTCGTGATCGACGCGACCTTTCGGAGCATCGCCACGGGCCGCCTTACGGTCAATCGCATCATTAATCATTGCAGCGATCGCATTCGCGCCATAATCGCCAAGATCGAGAAAGTGGCGGACGGACACTATGCGGGCTCAGGAATCTTGAAGCTCGCAGCACCCGCTGAAAGCTTTTCAAAGAATTCATCGATCTCAGCATCGCCGATGACAAGGGGTGGAATAACTCGGAGCGTTTGATCCCCCGCCGCAACCGTCAGCAATTGGTGATTGTCGCGCAGATGTACAAAGAAAGGCCGGCTTTGGACTTTCATTTTTAGCCCAAGCATCAGACCTTTGCCGCGCACCAGCTCAAAGAGATCGGGATAGTTCCCGATGAATTGTTCTAGCCGCGAACGGATCCGTTCGCCCTTCTCGGTGACTTCCGCCAGGAAATCCTCATTGGCAACAGCGTCCATGACGGCGCTACCCGCTGCCATAGCGAGCGGGTTGCCGCCATAGGTTGAACCGTGAGTCCCAAAAACCATGCCGCGGGCCGCTTTTTCAGTAGCGAGACAAGCGCCAACCGGAAATCCTCCGCCCAAGCCCTTAGCAGTGGCGAGAATATCAGGCTCTATCCCATAATGCTCGTACGCATAGAGTTTTCCTGTTCTGGCCATACCGCATTGCACTTCATCGAGAACAAGCATCAGTCCGTGCTCATCGGCGAGTGCTCTGAGTCCGTCCATGAAGCCTTGGGATGCTGGACGGATCCCGCCTTCTCCCTGAATCGGCTCGACCAGGAAGCCAGCGGTATTCGGTCCAATCAAGGCCTTGACCGAATCGAGATTGTCAAACTCAGCATATTTGAAACCGTCAAGAAGCGGGGAGAAACCGTGGTGCATTTTCGTCTGGTTGGAGGCGCTGATCGTGGCCATGGTGCGCCCGTGGAACGCGTTGGCAAAAGTGATCAGCTCGAAACGTGATGCGTCACCTTCATGCTGATGAAAAGCCCGGGCCGTCTTGATCGCTGTTTCGACCGCCTCCGCACCCGAGTTGGTGAAAAAGACAGTGTCTGCAAACGTCTTGTCGACCAGCTGCTTTGCGAGCTTCTCCCCCTGCGGACTGCCATACAGGTTCGAAACATGCATAAGCGTCTCGGCTTGCTTTTGGATCGCCTTGATGAGCCCAGGATGGGAATGTCCCAACAGGTTAACCGCGATGCCGCTCGCAAAATCGAGATAGCGCGTGCCGTCCTCATCGATCAGATGGCAATGATCACCTCTGACGGGCCGAACGCCGCAGCGCGGATAGACGGGCATAAGCGGGGTAATCGACATAGAATATTCCTGTTTCGTCGAGCGATTTCAAAAGCAAATGGCGACCCATAATGAGCCGCCATTCGGTTTTAGATATAGCCGCTTGCTAGCTTGGTCAAACGGCCAAATTTGATTGCAGATCAGTCCTGAACCGGCACGAGATTGACAGCAGAATGCTTCCCGCGTCGATCCACTTCGAGGTCAAATTCGAAGCGCTCGCCTTCATTGATCGCCGAAAGGCCAGACCGCTCAACCGCACTGATATGCACAAATGCGTCCGGCTGCCCGTCATCACGGGTCAGGAAGCCAAATCCTTTTGTGGAATTGAAGAACTTCACAGTACCGGTGGCTTTTTCACCGGTCAGCTCGCGCTTCGGAGCAGCAGCTGCCGCCGGTGCAGCAATGACTTCGCCAACGATCTGCAGGTCCTGAGCGGAAACCTTGCCACCGCGATCAACCAGATTGAACTCGAGCTCCTGGCCCTCTGCAAGACCTTCAAGCCCAGCGCGTTCAACCGCGCTGATATGGACGAACACATCTTCTCCGCCGGTCTCTTGCGCGATAAAACCGAAGCCTTTCTGGCTGTTGAAGAACTTTACGGTGCCTTTACCAGTGCCGACAACCTGGGCTGGCATACGGTTGAAACCGCCGCCCGCGCCACCGCCACCGCGGGGTCCACCCCCGCCACGCGGTCCACCGCCAAAGCGGTCTCCGCCGCGGTCACCGCCACCGAAGCGGTCCCCACCGCCACCATGACGATCGCCGCCGCCGTAGCGGTCTCCACCGCGGTCATTGCCGTAATCGCTGGGCGGTGGAAATCCATCCATACCGCCACCAAAAGGATCGAAACCGTCCTCACCGAAACCGTCGCGCTTATCCCGGCCGCGCCGACGTCCCCTATCGTAACCCATAATTCAGTACGTACCTTGTCACACTGCCCAGTCTTACCAGCGCCGGCAGGACGGACAGTGTTCCGCACCGGACACGAGCGACTCCGACAGAAACGGAGTCTCCCTCTGAAGAAGGTCATAGCGTACAAAGCGCAGCTTTGCGAATGATTTAACCTTCAACACCTTTATGGCGAATATTTATGACACTTTCGAACGCTATGAGGCACCTCAAAAATTTGACAAGCAGAGGATTGAATTGTCTTCAGACGTTCGCTGGTGCGCACTTTGATGCCGATAAGGGACAAACATATGACCACGTTTCGCCAACTCACCGACAATGTCTTTGCCAGTCCGCAGATTGAGCTTGCAGACATCGCTATCGCCAAGGAGATCGGTGTCAGCTTGATCATCAACAACCGGCCAGATGGTGAAGACCCTTCCGCTCCCCAAGGTGATGCAATTGAAGCTTCCGCCAGCAATGCCGGTATCGCTTATATGGCGCTGCCAATCGGGCATTCCGGATTTAGTGAGCCTCAAGTCGATCAGATGGCGCATGCCTTGGCCGGAAATGACGGAAAGATCCTCGCCTATTGCCGGTCGGGGACCAGATCCACATTGCTGTGGGCTCTTGCGCAGGCCAAGATGGGAGAGGCACCCGAAGATAT
>CALLQC010000169.1 GCA_938015255.1 uncultured Erythrobacter sp. | reverse complement strand
TCTGGCGCCAAAGTGGCCAGACTTCATACAAAGGCTACCGCGAACACCACCACGGCAAATCAGTTTCGATGGCTTGCAATCACATTTTGGTGTGATAACAGGTGATCATGGACACATCGACTATCACACGCGTTCGCGACCTCGTCAGATCGGGAAAATTCACAAAGGCTGGTTTGGCACGTGCTGCTGGTCTTCATGCGAACACTCTGAGGGACGCATCCGAGCCTGACTGGAACCCGACGGCGGATACGCTCGCAAAGCTCCAGGGCTTTCTGGACAGCAATGATGAAACCCCCGTCCTCGTCAGCACTGAAGAAATCATCGATGAGGCTCGCAATGGACGCATGTACATTCTCGTCGACGATGAAAATCGTGAGAATGAAGGCGACCTCATTATTCCCGGCCAAATGGCCACCCCGGCTGCGATTAACTTTATGGCCACCCACGGACGCGGGCTGATCTGCCTGGCGCTGGACAAGGCACGGGTTGACCAGCTTGGCCTCGAACCGATGAGTCGAAATAACAAGGAAAGCATGCAGACCGCTTTCACGATTTCGATCGAAGCAAAAGAAGGTGTGACCACCGGCATTTCTGCGGCGGACCGTGCGCGGACGGTATCCGTCGCGATCGATGCAACAAAGGGCGCTGATGACATCGTTACACCGGGCCATGTCTTCCCGCTTATGGCGCGCGATGGCGGCACTCTTGTTCGCGCTGGTCATACCGAAGCCGCAGTGGATATATCGCGTCTCGCCGGCCTCAATCCAAGCGGCGTGATTTGCGAGATCATGAACGAAGACGGTTCAATGGCGCGGCTCGACGATCTTATCACCTTTGCCCGCAAACACGGCCTCAAAATCGGAACTATTCGCGATCTGATTGCATATCGGATGCGCAACGATCATCTCGTCGAACGTCTTGATGAGAGTGCATTCGAGAGCGATTATGGCGGCCAGTGGCGTCTGATCACCTATCGCAACAAGGTAGCTGACGATCAGGCTTATGTTCTTCAAAAAGGGCATGTAACACCCGGCGAACCGACCCTCGCCCGCGTGCACCCCATTTCTGTCTTCGACGATATCCTTGGTCAGCCCGGCTCCCGCAAGCGCACATTGCAGCGCGCAATGGGTGCCATTGGCGAGCATGGCTCTGGCGTAATCGTTGTTCTTACGAGCCGTATCGGCGGGTCCGAATGGAGTGCTGACGAAGAAATTCGCAATATTGGCATCGGCTCACAAATTCTCGCCGACCTGGGCATCCACGATATGATACTGCTGTCGAATTCGCGGCCCGATCTTGTCGCGGTCGAAGGGTACGGCATCAACATTACAGACTTCCAATCCATTCCGGAGTAACCCCATGGCCAAATTCCTGATCGTCGAAGCGCGGTTTTACGCGCACCTTAATGATATGCTGAGTGCCGGCGCGAAAGCGGTGCTTGAGGCTGAGGGTCATGAGGTTGAGGTGCTTACCGTGCCCGGCGCACTTGAAGTGCCAGGCGCTATCGCGCTGGCCGCCGAAAGCGGCGAATATCATGGCTTTGTCGCGATCGGGGTCGTGATCCGCGGCGAGACCTATCACTTTGAAATCGTCGCCGGAGAGAGCGCCCGCGCGATCATGGCTCTGACGATGGATGGTATTCCAATCGGTAATGGCATTCTGACCGTCGAGAACGAAGATCAGGCCATCGTTCGAGCCGATCCGGCTCAGAAGGACAAAGGCGGGGAAGCCGCCAAAGCCGCGCTATGCCTGCTGAACCTGTCTGAGCGGTTCGCCTGATCATCCGAAGTCTGATGTAAAATCGTGTAGACTAGGTATTTCCCCGTATACAACAATTCATAAGCCCCCCGTAGAGCTTTACCGAGAGGTCAGCCTTTTGGCTGGTCTCTTTGGGATCGCGAGAAAACTAGGGATTTGGAATGATGGGAAAGCCGCATCTGCATCTACCGCAGGCACATGAACTGTATTCAATCATCTTGTCGCTTGAACATGAATTGGTGAAACTGGATAGATTTGGCGCAGGCATAGCCGCGGTGCACGTCAACGCAGCGATAGAACAATTGCGCCTCAATCTGGCTGTGGTGAATGACAATTCTGTCGGCGCATTTGATACAGAACTGATCTGGCAGGAACCGGCTTTGCCGGACACCCTTGAGTCTGCATTAGCCAATACCAAGGACGATTACTAAGTGGTCATGCGTAGTGCAGAATGTGAGAACCTAGCTTAGCTCGCTGTCAACGGGGTAAGGATCAGGCTCGGGCAATGTTGTCAGGTCCACGCCCCACAGGAGGCGGCGTGGGTATCATTTCATCCTGCAAACTACGTTTGCAACAGATTTCGACCAGACGGCGCTGCGTTTGGCGGGGTGTTTGCGGTGACTAATCCAGCTACACCAGATGCTCTGCGCGCTCGCATAGTGGGCGAAGCCAGCGATGCGATACGACCGGAACAGTTGCTTACTCTGACTAAAGCGCTGAATGACATTGCCGAGCAGCTTCGCCAATCGCTACCGAGCAGCTCCAACAGAGCCGAGGCGCACAGCCGCCCGCGAATGGTCGACACTTTGGCCAGTCAATGTACCGATTCAGCGCTAGGCGAAATACCGGCAGAGCGCCGAAAACTGCTGGCGGAGAAAGCGCAGCAAACCTATCTGGCGCGCCGCGCTCGCGCAGAGTTTTTTGGTGACGCTGATCTATTTGGGGAGCCCGCGTGGGATATTTTGCTCGACCTCTACATCGCCGACGTGAATGGCAAGCCTGTCTCGGTCTCGAGCGCGTGTATCGGATCGGCATCGCCATCGACCACTGGCTTGCGATGGCTGGGCATATTAGCCGAAAAACAGCTGATCGTGCGCGAACACGATCCCAAAGATCAACGCAGGGTTCTGGTCAGGCTTTCCGATCAGGCACTTTCCGCAATGGACAGCTATCTGGCCAGATTTGAAAATTCCGCCTGAAAGCCTGCTTTGCACCGTCTATCCACCGAAGCACGCCCTGCCCGCGTAAACAGCGCTGTCACCTAGCTCTTCTTCGATGCGAATAAGCTGGTTGTATTTCGCCAGCCTGTCCGACCGAGCGAGCGAACCCGTCTTGATCTGTCCGCAATTTGTTGCGACCGCGAGATCGGCGATGGTGGCATCCTCGGTCTCGCCAGAGCGGTGACTCATGACCGAGGTGTAACGCGCACGGTGGGCCATATCGACGGCTGCCAGCGTTTCTGTGAGCGTTCCGATCTGATTGACCTTCACCAGCAGCGAATTTGCAAGCCCGCGCTCGATACCATCTGACAAGCGAGCGGGATTGGTCACGAACAGATCATCGCCCACCAGCTGAACCTTGTCACCGATCATGTCGGTCACAGCCTTCCACCCATCAAAGTCGTCTTCATCCATCCCGTCCTCAATCGACTTGATCGGATAATCATCGCAAAGTTTGGCGAGGTAATCGGCCATTCCAGCGCCATCCAGGCTAAGGCCTTCGCCGGAAATCTGGTATTTGCCATCCTTGAAGAATTCGCTTGCCGCGCAGTCGAGTGCCAGAACGATGTCTTCGCCCGGCTTGAAACCGGCCTGCTCAACTGAGGCCATGATGAAATCAAGCGCCGCGCGGGTGCTGGCAAGATCCGGCGCAAATCCACCTTCATCGCCGACACTGGTGGCGAGACCTTTTTCGGACAGCCCTTTCTTCAATGTGTGGAACACCTCGCTGCCCCAGCGCACCGCTTCCGCCAGACTGTCAGCGCCAACAGGCATGATCATGAATTCCTGGATATCGATCGGATTATCAGCGTGTTCGCCGCCATTGATGATGTTCATCATCGGCACAGGCAGAACATGAGCCGAAACGCCGCCGAGGTAGGAATAAAGCGGCAGGCCCCGCGCATTGGCAGCGGCTTTCGCGACAGCGAGGCTGGTCCCGAGAATTGCATTCGCACCCAGACGGCTTTTGTTGGGCGTGTCATCCAGCGCGATCATGGACAGGTCGACGTCGCGCTGGTCTTCTGCATCGAAAGCGCCGATCAGCATATCGCGGATTTCGGTGTTGACGGACTCGACCGCTTTCAGCACGCCCTTGCCCTTGTAACGGGCCGTGTCACCATCGCGCAGCTCAACTGCTTCATGCGCTCCGGTCGATGCGCCGGACGGGACAGCCGCGCGCCCGAAACTGCCGTCATCGAGCAGAACATCCACTTCAACGGTTGGATTACCCCGGCTGTCTAGAATTTCGCGTCCGTGCAGGTCGATAATCGCAGTCATGCTTGGCTCCAAGGTAAAAGTGTGGTAGTGGAATAATACACCCTGACCAATCCGGGTCAGGGAACATCACAGCCCGATATTCCGAAATCCCCTATTCGCCGGAACATCAGGGCGCAAGCTGCATTGGTATGTAAAGATCAACCCCGCGAATTCCGTCTGGAAAAGCAATCAATTGGAGGGCTAGGAAAAGCACCATGGCTGACACAAAAGTAACAACCACAAAGAAGACCCCGGCAAAGCGCAAGACGACCACGGCCAAAAAGGCCGCACCAAAGAAAGCAGGCGCCTCTGCCAAGGCGGCAGATGTAAAACCTGCTGAAGAAGCAAAGAGCCGCTTCAATGCTGCGCTTGAAGAGGCTAAGGCTGGCGCCGCAGCGCTCAGGGCCGAAGCAAGCCAGCGTGCCGATGGATATCGCGATACCGCGAAAAGCAAGGGAGACGATCTGATGGGCGAAGCCCGCGTCTATGGTGAAAAGGCAAAGACCCGTGCCGGTGAACTGGCGGGCGACGCAAAGTCAGCGACAAGCGATGGCATTGCCTCAATCGGCAAGGTTATTGCCGACACAGCGCCAGAACTCGATGAGCGTTTTGGCGAACAGTATGGTGACTATGCCCGCCGCGCCTCACGCAGCCTCGTCGAAACTTCGGCTAAGCTTGACGCGAAAAGCGTTGATGAGATTGGTGACGACGCGCGCGAATTCGTGCGCAAAAGCCCCGGCGTAGCAGTCGGAATTGCGGCAGTTGCAGGCTTCCTGCTCGCCCGCATGTTCCGCGGCTCGCGCGACTGACTTTCGCAATCGGGGGCTGTGAATGCGCGATGATGAACAACCGGATGGCGATAGGCACAGCGCCATAGATTCGTCCGGTTTGAATACCGCGGACACTGCCCCTGATGCAGATCAGGATGATCCCGCATCGTCCGATGAATCTATAACGGACGAACTCGCAGCCTTGCTGGATGATGGGCGCACTTACGCAGAGGCGGAGATTGCGTTTCAAAAGACCCGCGCGAAACTCGCAGGCGTCAGCGTCGGTAAGGCAATTGCTTTCGCTCTGATAGCACTGATTACCCTGCACATTTCAGTGCTTGCCTTGGCTGTTGGAATGGTGATTGCGCTAGAGCCCATCGTCACGATCTGGGGTGCGATCGCCATCGTTGTTGGTGTGCTGGTCGCGCTTACACTCTGGCTCGCCCTTATGGCCAAACGTCAGGGATCAAAGCTGAGTGTGCTGTTCGGCTCATCCGAAGGCGGTAGTGGCAGATGAGCAAGATTGACCAGCGGTTCTTCGAAGACAGAGCGTTACGTGATGCTGCGCGGGCCAATTTCATGGCCGATATCTCGCATGCAAAGCACGTTTTCTCGGGCAAAGGGCTCGCGGGGCGCGTTGTAGACCGCGTAGGCGAAGGTGCACAGGATGTCTTCGAGGTCGCCAAGACGCAGGCCGATGACAAACGTGGGATAATCGCGGCACTCGTGGGTGCCATCCTCCTTTGGCTGTCGCGAGAGCCCGTCCTTGAGTTACTGGGGCTGACCCAATCTGGAAGCGGCGCAGATGAGGAGGAACTGCAGGACGAAGGGGAACAGCCTCCAACTCGTGATGATCCGCCCCTGGGCGAAGATCCAGTCCAACCCGAATTCGAGGAAGCCTCCCTACCCGCTTCCGAACCTGGAGACCAAGATGACTGATAGCCAGATTGAAAAACGCGACGCGCTGCGAGCGAAGATTGAGGCCAGTGAGCGCCGCATCGCAGAGCGAACAATGATGGATCAGGCCAAAGATGCCGCTGATGCTGCAGCGACCTTCGCCAAAAAGCGCCCTTTGACCGTGCTTGGCGGCGCTGTTGCGGCAGGTCTGCTGATCGGCCTGGCGACAAGGCCAGGCCGCCGCGCCGCGCGAAATGCCGCAGCCGGCACGGTTAACGCTGTCAACAGTGCTGCCAAAGGCACCGCAAATGTTGCCAAGAGTGCATCGGTTAAACAGGCAAGCCGGTTTGGAACATTGCTCGCAGATGCGATTGTCGCATACGGCGTCAAACTGATTGACGATGCGATGGACACTGCGCGCGCAGGGCAGGACAAGCTAGAAGATATCGGCGACAGCGCTGGCGCCAAGGCTCGCGAAGTCCGGCGTGACACAAGCTATTTCGCGGGGTCTGCGGTCGACAAGGGGCGCGCAGCCACTCGCCGCACCCGTCGCCGGGCTCAACGGGCAGTGCGAGAAATCAAGGATAGGGTGACGAATTGATTACCTGGCAGGCATAGTCATGCTCAAGGCTTGCCCTCTTCTCCCGATCGGTTAAGGGGGCGCCCAACCATTTCTCACCTCCCCAGGGATATTCATCATGGAAGAAACAACCACAGCACAAAAACTGCACCTGGTGATGGGCGGCCGCGTCAGCGATCCCCGCGGTCACGAGTTTCAGGATCCCGAAAGCCTGCACGTCGTGGGCGTATACAGCTCTTACGACGCCGCTGTGGATGCATGGCGCGCACAGGCACAGCGAACGGTTGACGATGCCGAAATGAAGTATGTGGTGGTGCATATTCACAAACTTCTGACGCCAGATCAGTAGAGAGGGAAAGCGACGCGCCGATGGGCTACACTATTCGCCCGTTTGACCACGCTGATGCCCCGGCCCTCGCGAACATAACGTTGGCTGCTATTAGAGCTGTCGGGTCCGCCCGCTATTCACCACAGCAAGTCAACGCCTGGGTAGCGCGGCATCCCGCCCCCGAACGTTTTACGACCAGAGCCAAAAACGGCGCACGAATATTCATCGCCGCTGCGCAGGATGATCAGCCTGTAGCGTACTCGCTATTGGAGCCTGACGGGCATCTTGACATGCTCTACTGCCATCCGGATCACACTCGGCGCGGACTGGCCGATCTGCTTCTACGCGCTGCCGAGGGTTACGCCCGAACTGCAGCGATGAAGTATCTCTTTACAGAGGCGAGCGAGCTCGCGCGCCCGGCATTCGAGCGTGCGGGCTACGTGGTCCTGCACCGCCGCGACTTTGACATCGAACTCGATGGCAAACCTGTCCCAATCCACAATTATGCTATGGAAAAGCCGCTGATTTACGCAGCCCACGCAAACTGATCAGATGAACTCGATCTTTTCGACCAGATAGAACTTGTCGCCTGATGGCACGGTGACTTCAATCTCGTCTTCGACTTGCTTGCCGATCAGCGCGCGCGCGAGCGGCGAAGAGTACGAAATACGGCCCTTTGCAGCATCCGCCTCGGTTTCGCCCACGATCTGGTATTTCAACGGCTTGTCGTCTTCATCGAGTAAGGTAACCGTCGAGCCGAAGACAACCTTATCTCCGGTCAGCGTGGTCGGGTCGATGATCTGCGCACGGCTGATCTTCCCCTCGATATCGCCAATCATGGCTTCGACCTGGCCCTGACGCTCTTTTGCAGCGTGGTATTCGGCATTTTCCGAAAGATCGCCGTGCGCGCGAGCTTCCTCAATCGCATCAACGATTTTCGGGCGCTCATCACGAAGCGCCTTCAAGTCCGCAGTCAGACGCTCATACCCCTCCGCGAGCATCGGAACCTTATCCATCGTTGCCATTCCCGTATTCTTTCCTTCTGGGGTCTTTCCCGAACCACAAATCGCGTCATTTCAAGTGCTTCCGCCTGCCAGCGGCGGTGAAAAAGCAACGAAATGTCGGGGAAGACGGCGTGTATTGCTCAGCTATAATAGTCTTGCAAACTGCGGACTTCAAGCTGCTCTGGCTTAATTGCCGCGATTGCCTGCGCCGCAGCAACCGATGCGGCCGCCGTCGTGTAATACGGAACCTTCTTTTCCAGGGCCGTTGCACGGATCGATTTTGAGTCAAGCAGCGACTGCCATCCCTCGGTCGTATTGAAGATGAGAGCAATTTCACCATCGATGATCTTGTCAACGATGTGCGGCTGACCTTCAGCCACTTTGTTGACCCGCTCGACGGATAAGCCCTGTTCGCTGAGATAGGTCTGCGTGCCACCGGTCGCAACGATGGAAAATCCCTGTTCAATGAGCGTTTTGACAGCCGGAACAATGACTTGCTTGTCGGTGTTCTTAACCGAGACAAACACGGTTCCGCCGCGTGGCAGGTTCATCCCTGCACCCATCTGCGATTTCAGGAACGCAGCTGGAAACTCCTTGTCGATACCCATGACTTCGCCGGTCGACTTCATCTCTGGTGTCAGAATGGGATCAGATCCGGGGAAGCGGCTGAACGGAAAAACCGCCTCCTTCACTGCCATGTACGGCAAATCACGTTTGAACGGTTCGAAGTCGGCCAGTTTTTCTCCAGCCATCACGCGGCTGGCAATTTTGGCAACCGGCTGTCCAATCGCTTTTGCAACAAAAGGCACGGTCCGGCTGGCGCGCGGATTGACCTCAATCAGGTAGACCTCGCCGTCCTTCACTGCAAACTGAACATTCATCAGGCCGCGCACCTTGAGCGCGCGGGCCAGTGCGTCTGCCTGCCGTTCCATTTCCTCGATTATATCTGCAGGCAATGAGTAAGGTGGCAGAGTGCAAGCGCTGTCGCCCGAATGAACTCCGGCCTCTTCGATGTGCTGCATAACGCCAGCAATGCGCACCTCATCGCCATCGCACAGGGCGTCTACATCACATTCGATTGCGTCGCGCAGATACTGGTCGACCAGAACAGGACTATCACCGGACACGTTGACAGCGGTTTTGATATAGTCATCCAGCTGCGCTTCGGAATCGACGATCTCCATCGCGCGTCCGCCCAGGACAAATGACGGGCGCAGCAGCAC
>CALLQC010000168.1 GCA_938015255.1 uncultured Erythrobacter sp. | reverse complement strand
CCTTCGGTTAACAAATCTCTCGGTCAGCCTGGCATGCAAAGCATCGGAAAGTTTCGCTTCGACCGCGCGTGCCCGCGCTGCCATTTCATCTCTTGCCAGAACCCAATCCGGCCTTTGGCAGATATAGGCCCAAGATCGGATAGCGGCTATCCTGCCTTGTAGTGTATCAATATCGCCGCCGGTCCTGTCGAGATCGGCAATGCGCGCAGCGACAAAATCCGCACCCAGGTATCCTTCGCGAAGATCCTGCCACAGGCGCGCAACAAACCGTGCGTGAGGGTCAACGCCAATTTGCCTGAAATCAGGAAGCGAACATGCTTCCCAAAACCGGCGGACAAGGCCCGATCCCTTTACGGACGCAGCGATCGGATCTTCTGCCAGCCGTTTAAGGACTGCAAGATCAATTGCTTCGGGCGCCCGCATTAGCGCGTCTTCTCTCGGTGGTGCCTCTAGATCACCGATCAGGACCGAAAGACTTTCAAAGCGCGGTTCCGCTTCGCGCCAGTACAGCTTTGTGAGAGGTGCGAAAGAATGCTCCTCAATCGCGTAGATTTCGTCTTCCGTGAATTCCAGCGGTGCACCCGAGCGCGAGCCGCCGCCTGTCAGCGTGCCGAAGCTGCCATCGCGCTGATGCCTGCCCGCGCGGCCCGCGATCTGCGCCATTTCTGCTGGCATCAAGCGCCGTTTGCGCGAACCATCGAATTTTGACAGTGCGGCAAAGGCGACATGATCCAGATCCAGGTTGAGGCCCATGCCAATGGCGTCGGTCGCGACGATATAGTCAACCTCACCATTCTGGAACAATTCGACCTGCTTGTTTCGTGTTTCTGGTGAAAGCGCGCCCATGACGACTGCGGCGCCGCCTCGAAACCGCTTGAGCCCTTCAGCCATCGCGTAAACCTGCTCGACCGAAAACGCGACGACAGCGCTGCGCGGTGGAAGACGCGACAGCTTTGCTGTTCCCGAATGGGTCAGAGTAGAAAAGCGTGGCCGTTCCACCCGTTCGGCCCGAGGGATCAGCATCTTCACAATCGGCTCGAGCGTGGCAGAGCCCAATATCATGGTCTCTTCGCGGCCGCGCGCGTTCAGCAGACGATCGGTAAAGATATGGCCGCGTTCCGGATCGGCTCCGATCTGGGCTTCATCGATAGCCACAAAGGCGTGATCACCCCCCAAACGGTCCATCGCCTCCATCGTGCAACAGAAATATCGAGCGTTCCTGGGTTCGATCCGTTGTTCGCCCGTGATGAGCGCAACAGACTCATCGCCCTTGATCGCGCGAACCCGGTCGTACACTTCGCGGGCGAGCAACCGCAGTGGAAAGCCAATCATCCCCGATGAGTGAGCGCACATCCGCTCAATCGCGAGATGAGTTTTGCCGGTGTTGGTGGGCCCAAGAACTGCGCGGACCCTGGAATTGGGATTGGAACGGTTCACAAAGGCCTCTCTGTCAGGCTTGGGGAGAGGGGGCAATGACCACCTTTGCACCGCTGCTCGGATCGTTCACACCATTGGTCGCATTGCCGACTCATTTCGTCGCGGGTTAATCGCATATTTACTTTGATCACCCATGAATTTCCGCCATTCAGCTTCAAAATGTTGCTCCAGCCGAGCACGGGAAACAAATTTGGATCACGCGCGTGACATCGATGGCGGCCTGCCTGCGGAAGAATTGCCTTTCGCAGAAGAGAATGAGCAGACGCCCCATGCTGACGCTGCTAGGGCTGAGCAGGCTGCACATTTCGTCCCGATCCTTAAAAACGGCCGCTCAGCACCCAAATCGCAGCTGTTTGAACGCTCTAAGCGGCAGTTGAACACCCGTATGTCTGCGCTCACGTTACGCTACGCGAATTGGAAAACCGCGACCGGCGAAAAGATGAGTGCTCTCGATCTCGCGCCTGATCTGGCTGAGGACATCGGCAGTCGGCGATGGTTCAGGGGCCTCGGCACTATGGTTGCCCTGGGAGCCGTGGCGATCGCATTCTGGCCCGACTTCGCCCCGCTAGAAGCGCGCGTTGCCATGCCCGAAAGCGAGGAAATCCGCGACGAGTTTCGCAGCCAGATGATCATGCCGCTTGCCTATGGCGCTGATAGTGGGCGCCGGATGGGCCCGACAGAACAGGTCATTCCTCTCGCCAGTGCGCCTGAGCGCCCACAGATTGAAACACTCGCAACACTCGCGCCGGGGGATAGTTTTGCCAGCATGCTTCGCAGGGCGGGCGTATCGGCGCGGGATATCGGGCAAGTCAGCGCGCTTATCAGTGATGCGATGCCTATTACCGAAATTGAACCCGGTACGCAGATCGATATCGTTCTTGGCCGGAGGCCCGCTCCCGGCGAATCGCGACCTCTTGCCACGCTGAAGTTCAGAGCGAAATTTGATCTTGAACTCGAAGTTGGCCGCCAGAACGCTGACACTGAAACCGGCCAGGGCGGAATGCTGGCCCTTCAGCGTAATGTCATCCGGGTTGACGACACTCCCCTGAGAATTCGCGGGCAGGTGGGATCCAGCCTTTACCGCTCGATGCGGGCAGCGGGCGTCCCAGCCAGTGCTGTGCAGGATTACATCAAGGCGCTTGACGATCAGATCGATATAGAACGCGCCGTTCGCGAATCCGATCAATTCGATATCATTATCGCTTATCGCCGTGCCGCCACCGGCGAAAGGCAGGCAGGCCAATTGCTCTACGCGGGCGTTGAGCGTGACGGTGAGCCGAAAACCCAATTGATGCGCTGGGGCAATGATGGTCGGTTCTTCGAGGCATCGGGCGTGGGTGAACAGCGCAACGGGCTTGTCGCGCCTGTCCCGGGCCCGGTTTCTTCACGATACGGCATGCGCCGCCACCCGATACTCGGATATCGCCGGATGCATGCGGGCATGGACTTCCGCGCGCGCCGGGGCACGCCAATCGTGGCTGTTACCGACGGAACCGTCACCTCGGCTGGCAGGGCCGGAGGATGCGGGATCGCTGTCAGGCTGAAACACGGCGGCAACCTTTCGACCCGCTATTGCCATATGAGCCGGATGGCGGTGCGCAAAGGTCAGCAAGTCCGGCGCGGACAGGTGATCGGCTATGTCGGATCGACCGGCCTCTCTACCGGGCCGCACCTCCATTACGAAATGTATCGCGGCGGTAGCGCAATCAATCCGGCGAGCGTAAAGTTTGTAACGCGGGCGCAGCTATCGGGCGAGGATCTGGCCGATTTCAAGCGCCAGTTGCAGCGGCTCAAGCAGATCGAGGCGGGCGCAGCCTTGCAGGATCTGGAGCCGCTCCCGACCGAGACAGAAGAGCCTATCCGCGAAATTGAAAAGATCGATCTTGCCCGGCGAAAAGGCGGGGTTGCAGCCGGGCCATAGACTATCGATTGCAGCTTGGCTGAAAATGCGGCTAAACCGCGTGCATGACGGGAAAATATCCAAACACCAGAATGCGCCGAACCCGCGCGAATGGCTGGAGCAGGACGCTTCACCGAGAGACACAGCTAACCCCTGCGGATCTGATCTGGCCACTTTTTGTCACCGAGGGCAATGGCGTGGAAGATCCGGTGGCAACGCTTCCGGGCGTTTCGCGCTGGTCCATCGACGGGATTGCCAAACGCGCGAAAGAGGCGGCGGAGCTGGGCATTCCGGTGATTGCGCTGTTTCCCCACACGCCGCCAGGTAAGCGCAGCGATGATGGTGGGGAGGCGCACAATCCCGACAATCTGATGTGCCGTGCGATCAAAGCGATCAAGGATGCGTGCGGCGATGACATTGGAGTCCTAACCGATGTCGCGCTCGACCCCTATACCAGTCACGGGCAGGACGGACTGCTGGACGCAACCGGTTATGTCATGAACGATGCGACGGTCGCGTCGCTTGTCGACCAGGCGATCAACCAGGCGGAAGCGGGCGCCGATATCATCGCGCCATCTGACATGATGGATGGGCGGATAAACGCGATCCGCATCGCATTGGAGATGGGCGGGCATCACAATGTCCAGATCATGAGCTATGCAGCCAAGTACGCTTCAGCTTTTTACGGTCCGTTTCGCGATGCCGTGGGATCTGGCGGGCTGCTGAAAGGCGATAAGAAAACCTATCAGATGGACCCGGCTAATTCGGATGAAGCTCTGCGCGAGGTGGAACTCGACATTGCCGAAGGTGCAGACAGCGTGATGGTCAAGCCGGGTCTCGCATATCTCGACATCATTTACCGGGTAAAACAGAAATTCGGGGTGCCTGTCTTCGCCTATCAGGTCAGCGGTGAATACGCGATGATCGAAGCCGCACAGGCGGCAGGTATCGGAGATCGCGACGCCTTGCTGATGGAAAAACTGATCGCATTCAAACGCGCTGGCTGTTCGGGTGTGCTTACATATCACGCGCCGGTCGCGGCGCGCATCCTCAATGGCTGATCACCCTGCAGATTTTCGGTACGAGACCGAGCGACTGATCCTGCGGGACTGGCGCGAGGACGATTGGCCCGAATTCTGGCAGGGCACCAATACGCCTGCGGTGATGCTTTGGCTTGGCGGAGTGCTTGATGAATATGGCATGGCCGGCGCGCGGGCGCGGCTGGAATCATACCGTGCGAAACATGGTCACACATTCTGGCCGGTCGAGCGTAAAGACGACGGCGCGATTTTGGGCTTTTGCGGCCTGAAGAGGTGCACTGACGAAAACGGCCCATTCGGTATGATGGAGGCGGGCTGGCGCTTTCGCGAAAGCGCCTGGGGCAAAGGCTATGCAAAGGAAGCAGCGACGGCTTCCTTTGATCTGGCGTTTGATCGTTTTGGCGCTGACGAGGTGATCGCCATGACCTTGCCGGGAAACGAGCCAAGCTGGGGCATGATGCTGGGTCTGGAGCGGAGAGAGGATCTCGATTTTCCGGAAACGATGTGGTCGCAGGATTATGGTCCGGTGATCGTCTACTCGGTCGAGCGCGGCAGCTGGAAGGCCCGCAATGGGTGATCTCGTGCTCGAAACACAGCGGCTCGTTCTCCGCCAGATCGACGAGGGCGACGCGATTTTGCAGGACCGCTTGCTCAACACGCCGGCCGTCATGAAGCATCTGGGCGGAGTGAAGGAGCTGCACGAGATAGAGGCCAAGCACGCAAAGGTCATGGCCAGCTTCGCGCGCGAAGGTTTTGGCTTCATGATGATGATCGAGAAGGCGCATGACGTTTTTCCAGGTGGAGAATTGGTCGGTCATGCGGGGCTGAAACGTGTCGACAATCCGCTCGCCCCGAATGTCGGTGACCACGAAATCGGCTGGCTGGTGCGGGAAGACCGGTGGCGGCGAGGCTATGCGCACGAAGCCATGGTCGAGGTTATCAAATGGGCATTTGGCCGCATTGATGCACCGCATGTCGTCGCGCTAACAAGCGAGACCAATATTGGCAGCTGGAGGCTTATGGAGAAGCTCGGCATGAAGCGCCGAAAAGATCTCGACTTTTCCGATCCGGCATTCCCGCCTCACGACAATCCCACGATCCAGTATTCACTCTCTCAAGAGGAGTGGAAAGGCAGACAATGAACCATTCGCCAAAGCATCCGGGCGCAAACATAATTCCGATCCATGGGAAGGCGCCCAAGATTCACGAAACCGCCTTTATCGCGCCCGGCGCGACCATCATTGGCGATGTTGAGATCGGGGCGGGCAGCTCAATCTGGTACAATTGCGTGGTGCGTGCGGATGTGTTCACCATCCGCATTGGCGAGCGCACCAATGTCCAGGACGGAAGCGTGCTTCACTGCGACCCGCCGCGTCCCGGTGATGAGGAGGGCTCCCCGCTTGTCATCGGTGACGATGTGCTGATCGGTCATATGGCGATGGTCCATGGCTGCACGATTGCAGATCGCGGCTTCGTGGGTTTGGGCGCGATAGTCATGAACAAGGCGGTGATCGGATCGGATGCGATGCTCGCAGCGGGTGCGATGCTTACCGAGCGCAAGGTCATGGGCGACCGTGAGCTATGGGCGGGCCGACCTGCGAAGAAGCTCAAAGAGCTCTCCGACGCCGCAATCATGGGCATGAAAGTCGGCGTCGCGCATTACGCGGAGAATGCCAGGCATCACACCAGCGCGGTGAGAGACGCTTTCAGCGATTAGCAGGCGCTTTGAAATACCGCATCATGTGCGGGATCAGGTCAGCCTTGCCGATCTCCATCCCGCTTTGCCGCATCAACGCATAGACCATGCTGGTGTGGAAATAGAAATTGGGGAGTGTCCAGTCGCGGACATATTCGTGGGCTTGCATCGCAAAGGCCATGCCATTGGGCAGAGTAAACTCAATTGTGTCCTCGGCGGCCGGCCAATGTGCATCCTTGGCCTGCGGGACCAGTTCCTGCATCGCTTTCAGCCGCTCACGCACCTCGTCGAATGATGTGTAAGGCTCTTCGTCGAAGGGCACATCGAGTTCGCACAAGCGTACCAGTGCCTGCGTGACCTGATTCAGGGCGACGCGAAACTGGTTCTCCAGCGGAAACATGTCTTCGGCCAAACGTGCGTGAAGCAGGTCATCCGAACCGCCTGCGGCCTGCGCCTTCGAAGCGAGGTGATCGAGCGTTCCGAACATATTTTCGAAGGTAGCAAGCGCGGCGGTGACATAGGACATCGGTTTCTCCAGAGAACTCCAGCTGGCGATAGCTGGAATCATTCGCGAATCAACGCCTGCAAATTCTCGATCCGGTCGGCTTCGTGCACTGGCTTGTCCCAGCGGATGCGGTGGATGCGTGGGAAGCGCATGGCCAGTCCCGATTTGTGACGTTTGGAGGTGTGGACGCTGTCGAATGCAACTTCGAACACCAGTGTTCGCTCTACCTCCCGCACAGGGCCAAATCGGTTTAGCGTTGTCTGCCTCACCAACCGGTCGAGCTTCTTCAGCTCTGCGTCGGTAAAGCCTGAATAGGCTTTGCCCACAGGCAGCAATTCCGCGCCCGCATCCGGATCACCATTCCAGCAGCCGAAAGTATAATCGGAATAGAAACTGGAGCGTTTTCCGCTGCCGCGCTGCGCATACATCAGCACCGCGTCAATCAGCAGCGGATCGCGTTTCCACTTGTACCAATAGCCGACCTTGCGCCCGGCGACGTAGGGGCTGTCCCTGCGCTTCAACATGAGCCCTTCGATTGCGTCTTCCCGCGCACCTTCTCGAATTTCTGCGAGATGGGCGAAATCTCGTGCCTCGACCACCGCCGAAATATCGAAGTGGCTGGCCGGTAACCTTTGCATAAGCCGTTCGAGCGCGTTGCGGCGCGCGGTCCATGGTTGCCCGCGAAGGTCTTCTCCCTCGATGAGCAGAGCGTCATAAAGCCGGACGAAAGCGGGAAAGTCGGCCAGCATCTTCTTGCTAACCGTCTTGCGCCCAAGTCGCTGCTGCAGAGCATTAAAACTCGCCGCGCCGCCTGCCTCTCCGCCTTGGGCGGACCCACGCACCAACAATTCGCCATCAAGCACCGCGTCGATAGGAAGCGCATCAAGCAATTCTGGAAAGGTCGCCGATATATCATCGCCGCTGCGCGAATATAGCCGCGTCTCTCCATTCACTCGAACGAGTTGCACGCGGATCCCGTCCCATTTCCATTCGGCGGCGTAGTCTCTTAGATCGACTTGTGCATCTTCCAG
>CALLQC010000167.1 GCA_938015255.1 uncultured Erythrobacter sp. | reverse complement strand
GTCAAATTGGCGGAATAGGCATCCCATTCTTCATCGATGAAGCCCAGCAAACCCTCGACATTCGAACCGATCAGAAAATGCCGGTCTGCGGCGATGTCTCGGACAAGCATCCGTGCGAACACGCGGCTGCGCGGGACGCGATCAGCTCTGTTGTTGACGATCGTGCTAACGAAAATCTCGGGATCTTTCGCAAGGTCGTGGTCGGCAAATCCCATCCGGTCCCAATTGCCCATCGCGCCAAAGCGTTCATTGGCCGACATGCCCATCACAAATTCGAGCGTGCGCCCGTTGATGCGGGAGCGCGGATAGGTCTTCAACACGCCAAGGTCGGCGACGACGCGGTCCGCCATCTCGCGCACGCAATAATCGGCCTCAAGTCCCAGCTCGTCACCCATCGCGGTGACAAGGGCGATGTTGTAGGGGTGTTCTTCGTAAGGGAAGCGTTCCAGCAAATCCTTATGCACCAGACCCGCCTCTTTCCATCCGACGGTGCGCAGGCTTGTGCCGCTCTTTGCCGCGCCCTCCTGCAGTATGGGCAGCATTTCCTCTTCTGTGGTTAGCAACTGCGATCCCTGCGGGATAAACTCGCACATTACCTCAGGGATGTTACGCCCGGCTGGGCCTTGAACATCTTCGTGATCGGGATAGGTGTTGGTAATGGTGCCGATATCATCGCGCATCCAATCCTGTTGAAGCACGCGCACATAATCCGGATTGAGACCCATACATTCCCACAGAAACACCCGTGTCTTGAGCTGTTTGGATGTGCGCAACAGATTGAACTGCTCCCAGATCGTCGCCTTGTCATAAGGACGGAAAAGGAACATTTCGGTCAGGCCGCCAAACGGCGTACCGATGAGAAACATCGCCTCACAGCCGGTGGTCTTCGACACGATTGACGGTCCCACTGCATTCATCAGGCCGGCCTTGAGACGTTCCGTGCCCGATTTGCCCCGCGTTCCCCACCCGCCCAGCACCAGGCTAAGCGATTTGCGCAGCCGACGTGCATACCAGCCCAGCGCCATATGCCTGCCAAAGAACCACAGGCTTGCGAGAACCAGGAATATTCCAAGCTCGACGAGATTGTTCTCATAAACGGTCGTCGCATATCTCAGCGCCTGGTCAGTAAACGGCGCAAGCGCGGGGATAAAGCCGCCTGCCGAATAGAATTTGGTAATCTGCGGGTTGGGCGCTTTGTCCTCTTCGTAGCCGCGGAAAGTGACTGCGAAGCCCAGCTTGCGCAGCGAAGCGAGATAATCCGCGGGGTCGCGGTTTCTCTTGTCGGCCAGCTCGGCAAAATTGCGAGACACGCTCCAAAACCGCGCAAGGCGTGTTACCATCGATGCCGGCGGGGTTATTTCGGTGATGCCACCGCTAGTAAACAGCTGGATTGTCTTGCCGTGATCCAGAGCGGAAAGCACCTGATCGACGAGCGGCACATAATTACGCCATCCGCCCTCTGACGCTTCAAACAGGGGTTCACCTGGCACCTTGGTGGGAGCCAGCTCTGCCATCCGCGCGCTGGGGGCAATCAGGGTGCCGTAATAGTGCCGGCCTGTCGTATGCGTAAACGCCTGACGCTTGTCCGTCGCCGAATTGCGGCCTTCAAACAGAAATCTCCAAAGCCGCCGCTTGATCCATTCGCCGCGCTGGATGCGCGGGACGATACCGGGTTTCAGAGAAAGGCCGAAATCGCTTTGCGCGAGCACAGCCATGACCCGCCCGACCTTTTCGCTGTCATTGGCAAGCCACGGTTTGATGGCCTTGACGGGCCGGATTTCTGCTTCAAGCTGATCATCAACTGCGCGCTGAAGAGTTGCTGCTATTTCCAGGGCATCGGGATCGGAGGCCAGCCACACGCGCTCGAAGGCCTCATCAGCCCATCGCTGCAATTTTGCCGAGATTTCGCGCCCCTGAAAGTGCGTGATCGACGCGCGCAACTGCTCACAGACCACGTCGCGCTCAACCAGCTCCGCCGAGCGCGCAAATGCAGCGAGATTTGCAGCAGCGTCTAACGCGATGCGAAGCACAAATTCATCCGCATCGCGCCGCAGGACCGCAGCGATATGCTCGCTAAAGCCTGTGGGAGTGATAATTGATGCCATTCGAGGGGCGTCGGCTAAAAGAGCGCCGCGCACCTGCGGGTCTTCATCATCGCGGAGCATCACAGTCAATTGCTGCGCGATGTCCTGCGGAAGCACGTGAATGCATTCCGTAACAGCCTGGCGGACCGCTCCGCTTTCATCACGGGCAAGCTTTTCGAGCAGCGCAGGAAAGCCTTCGTCCAGCTTCAGATTTGAGCATACCAGCCTGACGAGATGACGGCGCAGAAAGAGCTCGCTGTCGCGCACTTGCGGCTTTTTTTGCGACATCGGGTGGTTAACGCGAGACCCGATGGCGATCGCGACAGAGTTTGGCGACAGGGCGAGCAGGGCGTCAAAAGCTGCGCATTGTACCCACACGTCTTCGTTTTCGTCCATCGCAACGCGGCGGGTCGCGCTGAGGACAGTTTCGAACCAATAGCCGAATGGCCAGTGCTGGATATTCTGTGCGATCCGGGCAAGACAGCGATGCGCCGCACAGCGCACACGCGCATCGCCGCGCCACTGGCGCATTTCGGCGAGCAGGTTTTCCGACAGCTCGATGAAGAACGAGCTATCAATCGTCAGAGGATTCGCGGCAACCGCATCGGAAGCGATGATGCCAAGCCGGTCAAGGGCGTGCGCCATGGCGCGCTCGCGTTCGCCCACGCGCTTTTGAAACCGCTCGACAATCGCATCCGTATCGAAATAGGCGTTCAGCGCTTTGCGGTCGCGCTGCAATTGCTTCCTATCGGCGCCCAATTCACGGGCAAGATCGAGTATGGCGGCGCGTTCT
>CALLQC010000166.1 GCA_938015255.1 uncultured Erythrobacter sp. | reverse complement strand
GATAGTCGCGATAGCCGCCGTGGCAGCATGGTTTGGCTCGCTGGCGCTTGCCGCGCCCGTGGGCAGCGCTGAAATGGTTGGTGCGAGCCTTCTCACAACATTGTGCCTGCTTGGCGTGCTCGAACATCTTTTTCTGGCCCTGCCGTTCCGTGACGGAATGCTGTGGGGTTGGGCTTTGCCGCAAAGACACGCTGCGCGCGTGGCTGTGAGCAGCGATACGAATTTGGAACACAAGATATGACAACAGAGGGAAACGTCATGGACTTCGAAGCCTATTTCGCAAGCGAGCTGGACACCGTTCGCGAAGATGGTCGTTACCGGGTATTCACTGATATCAAGCGGCATCGCGGCAAGTTTCCGCACGCGACACGCTTTATCGACGACGAAACCCAGGCGGTGACCGTCTGGTGTTCCAATGATTACCTCGGAATGGGACAGCACCCCAAAGTGCTCGAAGCCATGCATTCCAGTCTCGATGAATGCGGAGCTGGCGCCGGCGGCACCCGCAATATTTCGGGCACAAACCATTATCACGTATTGCTGGAACGCGAGCTTGCCGACCTTCACGGCAAGGAAAGCGCGCTGCTGTTCACCAGCGGATACGTATCGAATTGGGCGGGTCTGGGAACGCTCGCAGCCAAGATCCCAGGCTGCGTAGTCTTCTCAGATTCGCTCAACCACGCCTCCATGATCGAAGGCATCCGGCACAGCCGTGCCCCCTACAAGATCTGGAAGCACAACGATGTCGAAGATCTCGACCGGATGCTGTCCGAATTCGGCCCCGAAGTGCCCAAACTCGTCGCATTCGAAAGCGTCTATTCGATGGACGGCGACATCGCGCCCATCGCTGAGATACTCGACGTCTGTGAGAAGCATGGCGCGATGAGCTACATTGATGAGGTTCACGCCGTTGGCCTTTACGGCCCACGCGGCGGCGGGATTGCCGAACGCGAAGGCCTGATGGACCGGATCACCGTGATCGAGGGCACGCTGGGCAAGGCATTCGGTGTGATGGGCGGCTATATCGCCGCATCATCCAATCTCATTGACTTTGTCCGCAGCTTTGCCAGCGGTTTCATTTTCTCCACCGCCCTCCCCCCGGCTGTGGCAGCAGGGGCTGCAGCAAGCATCCGCCACCTGAAAGAAAGCAGTCACGAACGCGATTTGCAAAAAGAGCGCGTGAAAGAAGTGCGCAGGCAGCTGGATATGATGGGCATCCCGCATCTCGACAATCCAAGCCACATAATCCCGGTGATGGTTGGCGATGCGAAGAAGTGCAAGATGATCAGCGACTGGCTGATGGACAATCACGGCATTTATGTGCAGCCGATAAATTACCCGACCGTACCTGTCGGTACCGAGCGACTGCGCCTTACGCCTTCGCCGGTGCATGACACAGGCGACATCACCCGCCTGATCAATGCACTTTCAGAAATCTGGTCACAATGTGAGCTTGCGCGCATGTCGGCGGCAGCCTGATCCCAACTGTCTGCGCAGCGCGCGCAGCATATCACCGTGACCAAGAGAAAGGGCGGCGTGGTTTCCCACACCGCCCTTTTTTCATCAAACAAGTCGGTCTGACTTAGAGGCCGGCTTCTTCGAAAATTTCCGTGAACTCACGGCCTGCAAGGCCAGGATGGCTTACAGCCTTCGCCGCTTCAACGTTGTCTGTCATGCCTTCGCCTTCCACGATGATCATGCCGATCATGCCAGCTGCGTAATGCGGAACGCATTGATAGCCGTAGATGCCTGGCTTCGGCAGAACATAGGACACTTCCTTGTTGATCTCACCGGCCCAGCCTGCTGCGCCTTCCGGCAGCATGCCATCAATCGACGACGACTGGTGGGTCGGGTCAGTCGGGATGAAACGAACAGTGTCGCCTACGTTTGCGCGGATAAGACGCGGCTTGAAAACCTGGAGACCGCTCGGCTCATCCGGATCGCGCGTATACATGTTAACATCGATAACAGTGCCGTTGGCTTCCACCTCAGGCGCGACCGGAGCAGCAGCCTCAGCCGCGGCAGGCGCTTCCTCAGCAGCAGGTGCAGCTTCTTCAGCTGCGGGAGCCGTGTCACCATCGGTGCGTCCTCCGCAAGCCGACAGGGTGACGAGACTGGCCAGTGCAACTGCGCTCATCAGGGTAGTACGCTTCATATTTGTAATCCTCTGTGTTTCACGAAGATCCCACAACCGGGTTCTAGATCAGTTCGCTCAGGGTTGAAAGCCTTGGTTCGGCACGGATCTCCTCCCGCTAGCCCCATGGATTTCACAACATCGCAACGCACAAAGACAAAAGAGTTTCCCAACTAAATTCACGGGAACAGCGCACTCTCCCCCGCACGGGAGTTTGCCAAGCGCGCTTGCGGCGCTAAAGACGCAAGCATGGAACGTACAAAAACGCCTTGGCACGCCAAGCTCGCCTTCGCCCTTGCTCTGCTGCTGCCAGTGTATTTCGCTGTCGCAGCGCTGGGCACCAAATTCGGCTTGTGGCCGTGGCAGACAGGGCTCGGCACTTTGATCGGGCAGTTCGGCGTTTATGTCCTGGGGGGAGTTGCGGTTGTTGCGCTGATCTCGCTGATTGTCACCTTGATCCGCAAGCCGCGCAAGGGCTGGCTTTGGTCGCTTATCGCTCTGGCCGTCCCCGTTGGTGTTTTCGTTATGCTCGGCTCGGTTCGGGAAACCGCAGGTGCCAATCCGATCCACGATGTCTCAACCGATGTTGCCGATCCTCCGCAATTCACCGAGGCGACAATGACCGCGCGCAGCGATTTCGGCGCAAATCCCGTGAGCGATTACGATACGCCCCTGGCGCAGATTGAATGGTGGAGCGAGCGCGGCGGCGAGGATTTGAAGGCGAAGTCGCATGCGCAGATCGTGCGCGAACTCTACCCTGATCTTGAACCGCTGACCCTCGGAACCTTAACTGCCGACGCAGCATCGGAAAAAGTGCAGCAAGCCATGGAAGATGTTGGGTTGAGCGATGTCACCGTCACCGAAAGCACGGATGAAGATGGTGTTATAATGGTTGAAGGCGTGGCGGAAACCTTCTGGTTCGGTTTCAAGGACGATGTTGCCGTGCGAATCGCCGATGGCGAGATCGACTTCCGCTCGGTCAGCCGGGTCGGCGTCAGCGATCTGGGTGCCAATGCAGCCCGGATTGAAAAACTCCGCGCAGTCACGGAAGCGCGCCTTTCGGAGTGATCAGTCCCTGAACTGGGAAATT
>CALLQC010000165.1 GCA_938015255.1 uncultured Erythrobacter sp. | reverse complement strand
GCGCCTGCGCCAAGCCCTTCGCGCGTGATGGTTTTCAGCCACTTCGCAGGAATGATGATGTCGGTGTCGATATTCTTCGCGCCAAAGGGGATCGCGCGACCTTCAACTTGCAAGAGAGCGTCCATAGCGCAGATTTCCTAGTCGGTCTCGGGTGGTTCGCCAGACGGCACGGTGCCGGTATCGTCGGGAACCTGCTTGCGACGCTTACCGGCGTAGAGCAACGCAGCGGCTATCGCAGCGGAACCGATTGTGGCTGCAGCGCCGATGGCGGCATTGCGGGCGGTTTTCGACTTGGGGGTGTCGTCGGGGGTCTTTTTACTCATGCCATTCTCATGCGGTCCGATTGCGAGATTAGCAAGCGAATGCCGCTCAAAGAAAGACATCTTGCCCAAGAATTCCGATCGCACGGCGATGATCGGCTTCCCCGTCGCCCGACCAATTGCGTCCGTCGAGCGTTCTCGCCTCGATCCCGCTGACTTCGGAAGGTGCAAAGATGCGCATGTTCACGCCTACGCGGTCACCTTCGGCGTGCTCCGTCAGCACCCAATGTGTGGTTGTGCCGCACGTATCGCAGAAATGCATTTCGACCGCGGCCGTATCGCGATCGGCACGTCGATACGCCCGCGTGGCCCCTTCGATCCGTACCTGATCGGCGGTGAAATAGCCCCATGCGCCGCCCGATTTGGCGCAGAGCGAGCAGTCACAAAGGTTGATGTAATCAGGGCGCGCCGGAAGCGCGACGGACACATCGCCGCAGTGGCAACCGCCTATCATCCATCGAGCTCGCGCACATCCGTAAGCCGTCCGGTTACCGCCGCCGCTGCAGCCATCGCGGGCGAAAGCAGATGTGTGCGGGCGCCCGGGCCCTGACGGCCGACGAAATTGCGGTTGCTGGTCGAGGCGCAGCGTTCTCCGGGCGGGACCTTATCCGGGTTCATACCAAGACATGCCGAACATCCAGGCTCACGCCATTCAAACCCTGCATCGGTGAAGATGCGGTCCAGCCCTTCTTCCTCCGCCTGCCGTTTCACGAGGCCCGATCCGGGGACCACAATCGCCCAGCGCACGTTGTCGGCTTTCTTGCGGCCTCTGAGCACCGCTGCAGCGGCGCGCATGTCTTCGATCCGGCTGTTGGTGCAGCTGCCTATAAAGATGTTTTCAACCGGGATGTCGGTCATTCTCGTGCCCGGTGTAAGCCCCATGTAATCAAGGCTTTTGGCGGCGGCCGCGCGCTTGCTCTCATCTGCAAAGCTATCGGGCGAGGGAACAACGCCGCCGATGGCCACCACATCTTCGGGGCTCGTGCCCCAGGTAACCGTTGGCTGAACATCGCCAGCATCTATCACCACTGACTTGGCGAATTGCGCACCCGTATCGCTGTGTAGCGTCTTCCAATAGGCGACCGCATCGTCCCAATCGCTGCCCGCAGGCGCCATCGGTCGGCCTTTGAGATAGCGGAATACAGTTTCATCCGGCGCGATCAGACCGGCGCGTGCGCCCGCCTCAATGCTCATATTGCAGACCGTCAAGCGCTGCTCCACGCTCATTTCCTCAAACACCTGTCCGCGATATTCGATAACGTAGCCGGTGCCGCCAACCGCCCCGATCACGCCGATAATGTGCAGGATCAGATCTTTCGCGGTCACTCCGTTGTTCAGCGTGCCTTCCACGCGCACTTCCATGCTTTTCGATTGCTGCAACAGCAAGGTCTGCGTGGCAAGGACATGCTCCACCTCGCTCGTGCCTATGCCAAACGCCAGCGCACCTAGCCCGCCATGGCTCGCAGTGTGAGAATCGCCGCATACGATTGTTGTGCCGGGCAGTGAAAATCCTTGTTCCGGACCGACTACGTGGACGATACCCTGTTCCGCATCCGCATCGCCGATATACCTGATGCCGAAATCAGGTGCATTCTTTTCCAGCGCGGCAAGCTGCGCTGCGCTTTGCGGATCGGCAATCGGAATCTTGCCGCCTTGTCCATCGCGCCGTGCGGTTGTTGGCAGATTGTGATCGGGCACGGCCAGCGTCAATTCCGGGCGCCGCACCGGACGCCCCGCTATACGCAGGGCTTCGAAGGCTTGCGGGCTGGTCACTTCGTGAACCAGATGCCGGTCGATATAGATAATCGCGGTGCCATCATCACGGGTTTCGACGACGTGTTCGTCCCAGATTTTTTCGTACAGGGTGCGGGGTTTGCTAGCCATACGGCGCAATTAGCGGCGATGATGCAACACTGGCAAGCATGATCATGGTCGCCTGGCGGATGATGATGGAAATAATCCGAAACAATGCCTAACTTACATTTATGTCAGCAGTGCGCGATTCTCTTCCCTTCGCCTTCCCCATCAAAGTCTTGCCCGAAGACATCGATTTCATGGGGCATGTGAACAACGCCCGGTACCTGAACTGGGTGCAGGACGCAGTGCTGGCGCACTGGAACAAGCTCGCCCCGGCAGAGGAAGTGGCGAGCAAGGCATGGGTCGCGCTCAAGCATGAGATCACGTACCGCAAACCTGCATTCCTCGAAGACGACGTTGTCGCCAGCACGGTGCTCGAACAGTTCAAGGGGCCGCGCGCATTCTACAGCACGGTTATCAAGCGCGGCGAGGAGGTCCTGGCAGAAGTGCAATCAAGCTGGTGTTGCATAGATGCGCAAACGTTGCGCCCGGCGAAAATTGGCGAGCATCTGCGGGAATTCTTTTTCACGCCGCGTGACTGACACAAGGGACACACTCAGCCTCTTTGTGCCGCGTCTCAGAGCCGCTATAGGCAACCAAATGATCTGCTCAGCCGTATCTCATCAGACATGATGCCGCGTTTCACCCTCCCAGCCAAATCAGCGCAGACCTCAATCGGGCTCACGCTGGCAACGCTGATTGCGGGAAGCTGGCTGGGCATCCACGCATACGGAATGTTCGTGTTCGAGCTGAACTGGGCCAATTTGCCGTTCGCTCTGGCGCTGGCAGCGGTGCAGTGCTGGCTTTCGGTCGGAGTCTTCATTGTTTGCCATGATGCCATGCACGGCAGCCTTGTCCCCGGCGAACCGCGCGCCAATTCTGCCATCGGTGCGGTGTTGCTGTTCCTTTATGCCGGGTTCGGCTGGAAAAAGCTGCGCGACGCGCATTTCACGCACCATAAACTCGCAGGGCGTGCAGGCGATCCCGATTTCGATGAAAACAATCCGACCAGCTTCGTGCCATGGTATGGTACATTTTTCCGGCGGTATTTCGGCTGGCAATCGCTTTTGTATGTGCACACGGTGGTAGGCGTATATTGGCTGGTGATTGGTATTCCGATGGCCCAGATTGTGGTGCTGTACGGCGCTCCGGCGTTGCTATCATCGCTCCAGCTTTTCTATTTCGGTACCTTCCGTCCGCACCGCCACTCGCCTGAGCACGGATCAGAACAATTCACAGATCAGCACAACACCCGCAGCGACGAGTTCGGAACACTTGTGAGCCTCGCCAGCTGCTTTCATTTCGGCTATCATCTGGAGCATCACCGGCGGCCTGATGTGCCATGGTGGGCGCTACCCGGCGCGCGCAAGGCCGGGGTTGGGCAGGTAGAGAAAAAGGACACGGTCACAGCATGAGCTGGTTCGAAGCCATTTCGATAACTCTCGCCGCGCTGATCGGCATGGAGCTCTTCGCCTGGTACGCGCACAAATACATCATGCACGGCTGGGGCTGGGGATGGCACCGCGATCACCATGAACCGCATGACGGCTATTTTGAAAAGAATGATCTGTTTGCAGTTGTGTTCGGCACGATCAACGCCGCGATGTATATCTTTGGCGCCTTGTATTGGGATGCGCTGTGGTGGGCGGCACTAGGTGTGAACCTGTACGGCGTGATTTATGCGATCATCCATGACGGCCTCGTCCATCAGCGGTTTTTCCGGTTTGTCCCGAAAAAGGGTTACGCCAAACGGCTGGTTCAGGCGCACAAGCTGCACCATGCGACCATCGGCAAGGAAGGCGGCGTCAGTTTCGGTTTCGTGTTTGCCCGCGATCCGCAAAAGCTGAAGGCCGAGCTAAAGGCGCAGCGGGAGGCGGGAATCGCCACTGTTCGCGATGCGCAACTCTGAATAAATGAGCCACAGGCATCGCAAACCGCAGCGTAACGTTGAAACCTAAGAGGCTATGCGGGCTGCATGTTCTTTCACCAGCGCGATCATGTTCGGCACGCCCTGGGTGCGATTGCTTGAAAGCTGGTTCTTAAGATCAAAGGGCTCCAGCGCCCCCATAACGTCCATTTCGGCGACGTCGCGTGCGGGCTTGTCCTGCACCGTAGAGATGACGAGGGCGACGATGCCTTTTGTAATCGCCGCATTGCTATCCGCCAGAAAGTGCAGCGTGTCGGTCTGCTCCGTCGGGTACACCCAAACCGCTGCCGAGCATCCGCGCACGAGCGTAGCATCGGTTTTCAGCGCATCGGGCATGTCTTCAAGCTCGCGGCCAAGCTCGATCAGCAGGCGGTAGCGTTCATCGCCTTCGAGAAATTCGTATTCTTCAAGAATGTCAGAAAGGGTTCGCATGGCGCGCTATGTAGGGGCGCGCCGCGCCATGTCTACCCGTGTGGCTTAAAGCTCGACGCCGCTGGCGATCGCTTCCAGCTTTTTGATGCGCTCTTTGAGGTCAGCCATCTCAATCCGCGCAGCGCCCACGCCGGCGCCGCCTTCGATCTCTGGCGCGGATGAGCTGACGATCTGCTGCCCTGTCCGATCCAGCTCGTCATGCTTCAGTTCCAGCCAACCCTGCCAGGCTTTGAGCAAGGCGTAGGAGACGACTGCCAAACCCACCAGACAGGCAGCGGTAATTGTGATTACGGGGTCAATCATTCGCTCAAATCCTCCGTCGTCTTTGAGGCCATTTTCTCGGATGAACGCTTGGCAATGTCGCCGCGCAGGCTCTCGATTTCTCGGGCAATCCGTTGCGCCTTGCGCGCTTCGGAGCTGTTTTCGTCGGTCGCAATCCGCTCAAGCACCTGAACGCGCTCTCGCAGATCGCTCAGCTCTTGGCCGTCCACCACATCCTGATCCATTTCGCCCGCCACTGACGGTGTGCGGTCAGCGAGGCGCTCCATCATCTGCCGGTTCTCATAGCGCAGCCGCTTGTTGCGGTTGCGCTCGTAAGCCCACAGCATGATGAAAGCGATCAAGGCGATGGCAAGCCAGTTCATTGTACGGCTTTTTCCTCTCGCTTGGAGTTGTCGCGCAAAGCTTCGATCTCGTCGGCAAGGCCGATCGACTGGTCAGTCGCGATCCGTTCGAGTACGCGGACGCGCCCTTCAAGGTCGCCTGACTTGTTTTCTACCGCAGGACCGGATTTGGGCCGCCGCATGAAAAAGTATACGCCCGCGCCAACCGCCAGCGCAGCGACAGCCACCATCTGCAGCGCATCCATGACGAGCGGTGTGTCTGCTCCAAACATCAGCTGAGCTCCGTTTCGCGCTTTTGCGGGATCGGTGTTCCGAAGTCAGGCTGCTGATTGCGCAGCGCTTCTATTTCGTCGGCGAGTGTCTGCCCGCGATCGGTAGCGAGCCGTTCGAGCACGCGCAGGCGGTCTTCTATCAAATCGGTGCGATCTTCCAGCTGACCGCTCTTTGCACTGGCCTGTGTTCCGATCAGCGAGTTTTCGCGTTCCCAGCGCCTATGTGCCAGCACCTTGGCAACCACCGAATTGATCGAAATGCCAAGGACGGTAGTGATTGCGATAATGAAGCCGAATATGAGTATGAGGTCCGGGTCCATCACGCGTTTCCTTCGTCTTTGAGATGCTCCAGCGAGCGCAGTTTCTCAAACTCGCTGCCGAGTTGGTATCCGCTGTCCGTCACGATCCGCTCAACGTTCGCAAGGCGATCTTTGACGGAGCCCAATTCGGCGCGAAGCTCTGCATTTTCCTGTGTCAGCAGGGTAACTCGTTGGCGTGCTTCGCCGTCATTGCTGGGCTTTAGGGACTGGCCCCACATGCCTTCGAGCGGGTAGCCGTGCTTGATCTTGAGCCGGGTGGTGTGGATCCAACCGAAAGTCCCTGCCGCACCGATCGCCAGAGCACCGGCAATAATCCAGGGGAGATGTGGGACAATTATTGCTGCCGTATCCATTATGCGCGCTCCTCGGTCTTGCTGTTGGCTTCAATGTTTAGCGGCACCCCGCTGCTGCGGTCTTCAACCTCGCGGACATCACGCAGCGCCTCGATTTGCGTTGCAATGTCGTATCCGCGATCCGTGACGATGCGTTCGAGAACCTGAACGCGGTCTTCGAGTTTTTGCACCTGGCTTGAGTACTGGGCTGCCTTTTCGGCAGTGGCCGCTGCCGTCGTGCTGACCTGCATCTCGGCAATCTTCTGTTTGTGCTTGGCCCAGATAGCGACCATCGGAATTGTGCATCCCATGATGATTGCGATGATGGGGATCAGTTCGCCTGGCAATTCCACCTCCCTTGCAAAATCTAATTCAATACCGGTTCAGTTCAGCGCAGTCGCTCGATCTCGGCGGTCAGGCGCGGGTTGTTGCTGACATAATGGGTCTCAACAGCGGCCAGACGGCGGTCGATATCGCGGAAATTCGCGCGGATTTCGCGTGCAGTGCGCTTCGGGCTCTGCCGCACGCCCTGCCAGTATTTCTGCTCTGCATCGTCGCGGTAGAGGTGCGGCGGCTTCTTGTTCAGAATGACGCCGGCAGCGATGTAGGCAAGGATAGCGATCGGGCCGAGCGCAAAGATAGTAAGCGCGACGGCGCCCATCCGCACCCAGAATGCATCGACCCCGGTGTACTCGGCGATCCCCGAGCAGACACCCATGAACTTGGCATTGGCCTTGTCGCGGTAAAGTGTGGTGCGGGGGGAGTTCATTGCTTCGCTTCCTTCTTCTCGGCGAGCAGTTGTTCAAGCTCGCGCAGCTGCTGGTTGTCGGTTTCCTGGTCGGCCATCAGGCGCTTCACCGGAGAGAATGCGGGATCATCGGTCGCAACCAGTCGCTCGACTGTATCCATCCGTTCATCAAGGCGTTTGGCGAGGTTGTAGAGCTCCTCAAGCAACACCTCATCATCGGTCGTGATTGTGGCTGATGTTTTCCACTTTGTTACATAGTGAAGGATCATCCAGGGAAGACCCAGGAACAGCATCCCTACGACGAGAACCGGAATGAGATCGTCCACCGTTTATTCCCCTTTCTTGGCGCTGTCTGGCTTGCCCAGCGCCTTTTTCATTTCTGCAAGTTCATCATCGATCGCATCGGCGCCTTCGAGCGCGGCGATCTCATCCGAAAGCGAAGGCTGCTTGTCCTCTCCGATTGCAATCGCATCGGCGCGGCCTTCAGCGTAATCTACGCGGCGTTCGAGCTGGTCGAAGCGACTTAGCGCCTCGTCCGTGCGTTCGGTGCTCATCAGCGTGCGCAGTTTTACGCGATTCTCCGCGCTTTCCAGGCGCGCTGCGATCTGCGTCTGACGGCTGCGGGCTTCGCGCAGGCGATGCTGCAGCTTTTGAATGTCTTCCTCGTATGCACGCAGCGCATCGTCCAGCACGGCGATCTCCGCTTTAAGCTGGTCACCCATGCTGACCGCCTTTTTCTTCTCGACGAGAGCAGCGCGCGCCAGATCTTCGCGATCCTTGCTCAGCGCGAGCTGCGCCTTATCGGCCCAATCGGCCTGCAGCCGGTCAAGTTTGACAACGTGACGGTGCATTTCTTTTTGATCAGCAATTGTGCGCGCCGCGCTCGCCCGGACTTCAACCAGCGTCTCTTCCATCTCCAGGATGATCATGCGGATCATCTTTGACGGATCATCCGCCTTATCGAGCATGTCGTTGAAGTTCGCGGCAATGATGTCACGGGTACGGCTGAAAATGCCCATAAAGGCTACTCCATCTAAAAACGGGTTCGAGGCGCTTTTTGGCGACTCGAGATCGCGGTGAGATTGCGTCGGGGTAGGGCTGCGACGCAAGGCCTCGATTTCCGCGTCAAGGCGCGACAGCCTGTTTTGACGCGTCAGGCCGCGGGAAAGGGGTTGGGCCGAAGCGGTGTTGCTGCGGTCGGCGCGAGCAGGGAAGGCAGCGCCTGATGCAGCCTTTGCGGGGGACTCTGTCCGCTCCGGCCCAAGGGGGTTGATGTCGCGTTTGGCCACGAGGCGGCTCAAGCCAGCTCGACCGATATGCCGAGTTCAGCCTGTGGCTGCGCCATCGGCGCTGCGTGCGCTTCGCCCGGACCGAACTGCGTTGTCATCACGACCATCGCGCTCATCGCAGCAATGCTGGCGAATGCGGCCTGACCAAGCTTGGTGTTCCAGAAGCTTTTGGCGAAGAACAGGCGCTTGTACATTGTTTGTGTCCCTTCGTGGTTCGGTTGGAATGGTCCGATTTGCGGTCCGTCCCGTTGTTGCCAGAACAATTGCAACCCCCGTGCCAAATTTGAAAAACGCCGTAAAATCGCGGGTTTTCCGCCTTTGCCAGTTATTGGTGTTGGTTTCTGTTGCCAACCATTGGGAATTTTCACTATAGGTTGGGCTATGGAGCGGGAAAACCAGTTTATCGGGCAGTCCGGGGCCTTTCTCGATGCGGTTGAGCGGGCCAGCCGCGCTGCACCGATGAGCCGCCCTGTCCTGGTTATCGGTGAACGCGGTACCGGCAAGGAGCTTATTGCCGAGCGCCTCCACCGTCTTTCAACCCGATGGGATGAGCCGCTGGTCACAATGAACTGCGCGGCGCTGCCCGAAACCCTGATCGAGGCCGAATTGTTTGGCCATGAGGCAGGGGCCTTTACCGGCGCTACAAAAGCGCGCGCCGGAAGGTTTGAAGAAGCCGACAAAGGGACGCTGTTTCTCGATGAACTGGGCACTTTGTCGATGGGCGCACAAGAGCGCCTGCTAAGGGCTGTTGAATATGGCGAGGTCACAAGGATCGGCTCTTCACGGCCCGTGCGCGTCGACGTCCGTATAGTTGCTGCAACCAACGATGATCTGCCTGCACTTGCCAAGTCGGGCGAATTCCGCGCGGACTTGCTGGACCGGCTCAGTTTCGAAGTGATCACTCTGCCGCCGCTGCGGGTGCGCGAAGGCGATGTGAACGTCCTTGCTGAATATTTCGCCCGGCGCATGGCGGCGGAGCTGGATTGGCACACCTGGCCCGGCTTCGCGCCTCATATAACCGAGCAGCTGGACCAGTATGCCTGGCCTGGTAATGTGCGCGAATTGCGCAATGTCGTAGAGCGCGCGGTGTATCGCTGGGATGATCCCGAAACTCCGATTTCGCACGTTCAGTTCGATCCATTTGATAGTCCGTGGAAACCGAAGGCGCCGCCGCATCGCAGCGATCAATCGTCGGCCTCTTCTCCAGCCTCGGCCCCGCAGACAGGCAGCGCCGCCGCAGTGATCGATTTCGAGCATGTTGATGACCTGCGTGCCGCCGTTGACGCGCATGAACGCTCAATCGTTGAACATTGTCTTGGAAAGCATCGCTGGAACCAGCGGCAAACGGCGAAGGCACTTGGTCTAAGCTATGATCAATTGCGGCATGCAATCAAAAAGCACGGATTGATGGAAGAAAACGCCGAATAGCCAGCGTCGACCAACCTAACCCCTTGTTTACAATTGCGCGGTAACATTCTGTAAATCGAGGGCCGCGTTGTCACCGGCCCGGGACGCAATGAAGGGGTGTGCGATGCGTATCGTAGCTGATGTAATCGACAATATATTCGGAAGTATCCGACTGATTCTGCTGCTCGGATTTGGTGCAGTCATGTTGCTCGGTCTGTTTTTGACTTTCGGGGCATCGGTCATCGCCCCTGCTGCTGTGGACTCTGCCGTTGAGCATTATGGCGAGAAAGTCATTCAGGAACATCGCGCATACGAGATGGGAAAAGAGGGCTGGGGTTACAGCAGGCCTGAAAGAGGATCTGATTTTGGTGGGTCAAGATCGGATTCCGGTTCAACCTATGACAGCACCGGCGATGAATATGTCGGCGGCTGGGGTGACGATAGCTAAGATAATTTCCTGAACGGGTGACCCGCCGCAAGTCTGTTTCGTTTCCACTGAAAAAATTCCGTAAATTTAACCACCTGCGCTTGTCCTTTCAGCGTGGGTGGTTAGACCTTGTCGTTCGGCACTACGCGCCGGGGGTCATCGTTTGGGGGATTGTCTGGTGACCTCTTATCCAAGGAGGGAGAAAAGACTTGGGACTGAATACCAAAAAAATACTCGCTATCGGGGTCGCAATGGGAGGGCTGGGTATGGCTCTTTCAACACCGGCAGCAGCGCAGGGTCAGGGCGCGAAGGCTGGTGACAAAATTCCCGGTTCTTACATTTGTGTTTTCAACAAGAGTGATGTGACGCGCGGCAACGCCCGCGCCGAGGCAGCTCGCCTGACGCGTGCGAATGGCGGTCAACTCAAGAACGTCTATGCACGTTCGATCCGCGGTTTCTCAACCAATATGAGCGCCACCGCAGTTGAACGCATGGCGCGCCTTTCGCCCAATATCGCCTTTTGCGAGCAGGATCAGGTCGTCACGACGCAGCAACGCGGCAAGAAGCCAAAGCCAGGCGATGGTGACGGCGGCAGCGGACCCGCACAGGAAACGCCCTGGGGTATCACGCGCGTCAATGGCGGCGCGGCGGGCAGTTTCGCCACCGCATGGGTCATTGATAGCGGAATCGATCTCGACCATCCGGATCTCAACGTTGACACCTCACGTTCATTTTATGCGGTTGGACGTAATGCCGACGATCAGAACGGCCACGGTACGCATGTTGCCGGCACGATTGCTGCCATTGACAACGCGATTGGCGTGATCGGCGTTGCACCGGGCGCTCCTGTTGTTTCGGTTCGCGTGCTTGACCGCCGCGGTTCTGGCTCGACGTCGGGCGTCATCGCTGGTGTCGAGTATGTTGCTGCCAATGGCAGCGCTGGTGACGTCGCCAATATGAGCCTTGGCGGCGGTGTCAGCACTGCGCTTGATCAGGCGGTGGCAAGCGCCGCTTCATCGAGCGGCGTGAAGTTCGTCCTCGCCGCTGGCAATGAGAGCCGCGATGCAAACCTCAGCTCGCCTGCCCGCGTGAATGGCAATAACATTTACACGATTTCGGCGTTTTCCGAAGGTGACCGTTTCGCCAGCTTTTCCAACTTCGGCAATCCGCCGGTCGATTACGCATCGCCGGGCGTGGCTGTGAAGTCGACCTGGAAGAGCGGCGGCTACAACACGATTTCGGGTACTTCGATGGCAGCGCCGCACTTTGCCGGCATCCTGCTGCAGGGCGCATCGACCAATGACGGCACCGTCAGCGGCGACCGCGACAACAACCCGGACGTTATCCGCGTCGTTCAGTAATCCTGATCTGACCACTAAAGACAAAAGGGGCTCGCAGCGATGCGGGTCCCTTTTTCATTGCAATCCTCAAAGCACCTGCCTATTTGCGTCCCATCCCGACATTGCTGATGAAAGGATGCTGGCGCCGCTGGGGCCGGCCCGGACGGTTCGTTCGCATCAGAAATGTCGCATTAGATCGCTATGACGGATACGAATGACTGACATTACACGCCTTACAGACCTCATTGAGCCCGAAGCGAAAGCGCTCGGTTTCGAGCTTGTGCGCGTGCAAATGATGGCTTCCGAGGCTGGTGATGGCGGGCAGGCGTTGCAGATCATGGCCGAAGATCCGGCCACTGGTCAGCTCGTGATTGAGCAATGCGCCGCTCTTTCACGCCGTGTTTCGGACATGATGGATGCACACGAAGAAGCCGGAGATATCCTTATTGAAGGTGCCTATCACCTCGAAGTGTCTTCACCCGGCATCGACCGTCCGCTTACCCGCTCAAAGGACTTCACTGATTGGGCAGGACATGAATCGCGCATAGTCATGACCAAAGGCTGGTCTGGGGACGACAAGGGGCAGCGTGTTTTTAAAGGAGAGCTGACCGGTCTTGAAGGCGACATGGTTCAGCTGACCGATGCGAAACTTGGCGGGGTAGAACTCCCCCGCGAACAGATACATTCGGCAAAGCTCGTCTTGACCGACGCGCTGATTGCCGCCACCCAGCCGCTCGACACTTCTGGAGTAGAAGAAGTAGAGGGCGGCGCAGACGAACTCGTTGAAGAAGAAGAGGCAGACGACTGATGGCCAGTGCCATTTCCGCCAACAAGGCAGAATTGCTAGCGATTGCAAACGCAGTCGCTTCAGAAAAGATGATCGACAAGTCGATCGTTATCGAAGCGATGGAAGAAGCGATCCAGAAAAGTGCGCGTAACCGCTATGGAGCGGAAAACGACATTCGCGCAAAGCTCGACCCGCAGACGGGCGATCTGACGCTGTGGCGCGTGGTCGAAGTGGTCGAAGAAGTCGATGACTATTTCAAGCAGGTCGATCTGAAACAGGGGCAGAAGCTTCAGGAAGGCGCTGCTGTTGGCGACTTTATCGTCGATCCGCTGCCGCCGGTTGATCTGGGCCGTATCGATGCCCAGTCTGCCAAGCAGGTGATCTTTCAGAAAGTCCGCGATGCCGAGCGCGAGCGCCAGTTCGAGGAATTCAAGGACCGCGCAGGCGAGGTTATCACCGGCGTTATCAAGTCGGTCGAATTTGGCCATGTGATCGTAAATCTTGGCCGCGCCGAAGGTGTGATCCGCCGCGACCAGCAGATCCCGCGCGAGGCTGCCCGTGTTGGCGAGCGTGTCCGTGCTCTGATCACTAAAGTCGAACGCAACAATCGCGGTCCGCAAATCTTCCTGAGCCGTGCTGCGCCTGATTTCATGCGCAAGCTGTTCGCGCAGGAAGTGCCAGAAATTTACGACGGTATCATCGAAATCAAAGCTGCGGCCCGCGATCCGGGCAGCCGAGCGAAAATTGGCGTGATCAGTCATGACAGCAGCATCGATCCGGTCGGCGCGTGCGTGGGCATGAAGGGTAGCCGTGTTCAGGCTGTCGTGCAGGAATTGCAGGGCGAAAAGATCGACATCATTCCCTGGTCGGAAGACACCGCGACGTTCGTCGTGAACGCACTCCAGCCTGCAACGGTGGCGCGCGTGGTGCTCGATGAAGAAGATGGCCGCATCGAAGTGGTCGTTCCTGACGATCAGCTTTCTCTGGCAATCGGTCGCCGCGGACAGAACGTTCGTCTCGCGAGCCAGCTGACCGGTCACCAGATTGATATCATGACCGAAGAAGAAGCGAGCGAGAAGCGTTCGAAGGAATTCGCGGTCCGATCGAAAATGTTCGAGGAAGAGCTCGACGTCGATGAAACGCTGTCTCAGCTGCTGGTTGCCGAAGGGTTCGCCGAGTTGGAAGAAGTCGCCTATGTCCAGCTGGAAGAGCTGGCCACTATCGAGGGCTTTGATGAAGATCTTGCAGAAGAGCTTCAAAGCCGGGCGATCGAAGCGCTTGAACGTCAGGAAGCCACCTTCCGCGAAGAGCGCCGCGAGCTTGGCGTCGAAGACGACCTGGCCGATATGCCGCACCTTTCCGAAGCAATGCTTGTCGCGCTTGGCAAAGCAGGCATCAAGACGCTCGATGATCTGGCCGATCTCGCGACAGATGAGCTGATTGCGAAGAAGCGGGAAGCGCCGCGCCGCCGCAACAATACCGATGGCCCGCCCGTGCGGCGGCCCCAGCGTGAGCAGGACAAGGGCGGCGTTCTTGGCGAATACGGCCTGAGCGAAGAGCAGGGTAACGAGATCATCATGGCTGCCCGCGCGCACTGGTTTGACGATGAAGAGGAAGCTCCGGCCGAGTCCACCCAAGGCTCAGAGGTCGAGACGACTGACAATCAGGAGGCCGCCGATGCGGACTCCACCCAATGAGCGCGTAAGTTCAGACATCGCTGATACGCCCCGGTCCCGGAAAGCCGATAACGCTTCCGGGAGCGAGCGCCGCTGTGTGCTTTCAGGTGAGACGCTGCCGCGCGATAAACTCGTTCGGCTGGCAATTTCACCCGACGGTCTGGTCCTGCCCGATCCGGGTGCGAAAGCTCCGGGACGGGGTGCCTGGATTGCGCCGAACAGGGCCGCTCTTGAAGCGGCAATGTCCGATGGCCACCTAAAAAGGGCGCTGATGCGCGCATTCAAAGGCGGGCCAAAAGATGTAAGCCTTTCCTACTCGGATGAACTGCCGCAGCAGATCGAGATGGCGTTGACGCGGCATCTGACAGACCGACTGGGATTGGAACTGCGCGCTGGCAATGTCGTGCTTGGCTCCTCTCGTATCGAAGAGCAGGCACGCTCAGGCCGCATCGCTTTGCTTTTGCACGCGAGCGATAGCAGCGCAGACGGACGCAAACGGCTTGACCAGGCATGGCGGGTCGGATGCGAAATTGAAGGGTCGGGAGCACGCGGCACAGTCTTGCCACTGGACCGCAGCACGCTTTCCATGGCATTGGGCCGCGAGAACACAGTCCATCTGGGCGTTTCGGGGCATCCTGACGATCTGAGGGCGGGCAACAAGGCGCGGGCCGCAACCCGCATCGCCCAGGCGATCGACCGCCTTACGGCCTTTCTAGGCAGTGAAAATGCCGATGACGAAATGCAAAACCCGTCTCTGGACGCGGTGGACGCAACAATTGAATACGTGAAGGATTAACGAGCTAGCATGAGCGACGAAGAGAAAAAACGCACCCGTAAACCGCTGAGCCTGAAAGGTGCCCAGCCAGGCGAGGTCAAGCAGACCTTTAGCCATGGCCGTACCAATAAGGTTGCGGTCGAGGTGAAGCGCAAGCGCAAGCTCCTTAAGCCGGGTGAGACACCGCCTCCCCCTCCGCCTGCACCTGCGCCAGCACCTGCTCCTGCCCCTGCTCCTGTGGCTAAGGAACAGGAGCCCAAGAAACCTGCGCCCAAAAAACCAGCTGCTTCTGATGAAACGGCACAGGAGCGCGTCGCCCGCATGCAGCGGGAGGCGGAAGAAGAGCGCCTGAGGCTGGCAGAGGAAGCGCGCAAACGCGACGACAAAAAGGCCAAACAGGAAGCCGAAGACGAGAAGAAGCGGCAGGAAGAGAATCGCAAGGCTGAAGAAGAGTCGGAAAAACGCGCTGCCGAAGAGGCGAAAGCTGCGACCGAGACCGAAGCTGAAACCGCCGAGCCGGAAGCCAGAGCTTCCGATGAGGGGACTAGCAAGCCTGCCGCGCGCAAGTTTACGCCAGTCGCCCGTCCAGAACCGAAGCGTCCTGAAAAGAAGAAGAAAGAGGACAAGCGGGCTGCCAAAGACACCGGCAGTGGCCAGGACAAGCGCCGTTCGGGCAAGCTTACGGTTACAAAAGCTCTCAACGAAGACGAAGGCCGCCGCGCACGTTCGCTCGCCGCGTTGAAGCGTGCGCGTGAGAAAGAACGCCGCGCTCAGGGTGGTCCCGCCACCCCGCGCGAAAAGCAGGTTCGCGACGTTATCGTACCGGAAGCCATAACCGTTGGCGAGCTTGCCAAACGGATGGGCGAGAAGGGCGCAGACCTCGTGAAAGAGCTGTTCAACCTAGACATGATGGTCACCGTCAACCAGACAATTGATCAGGAAACCGCAGAATTGCTGGTCGAACAGTTCGGCCATAATATTCAGAAGGTTTCCGAAGCTGACGTCGATATCTCGACCGAAGAGGATGTCGATCCCGAAGAGACGCTGAAGCCGCGCCCGCCGGTCGTCACCATTATGGGGCACGTCGATCACGGCAAGACGTCTTTGCTCGATGCGCTGCGCGGCGCGAATGTCGTCAAAGGCGAAGCGGGCGGGATCACCCAGCATATCGGCAGCTATCAGATCACGACCAAGGATGGGAACAAGATCACCTTCCTTGATACGCCAGGCCACGCCGCATTCAGCCAGATGCGCGCGCGCGGAGCGAACGTCACCGACATCGTGGTGCTCGTCGTCGCGGCGGATGATGGCATTATGCCACAGACGATTGAAGCGATCAGCCATACAAAGGCATCGGGCGTGCCAATGATCGTTGCGATCAACAAAATGGACAAGCCAGAAGCCGATCCGAACAATGTCCGCAGCCGTCTGCTCGAACACGAAGTGATTGTTGAGGCTATGTCGGGCGATATTCAGGACGTCGAAATTTCGGCTCTGAAGAAGACCGGATTGGATGATCTGATTGAGAAGATCGAGCTTCAGGCGGAACTGCTTGAGCTGAAAGCCCGACCGGATCGTGATGCCGATGCGACCGTGATAGAAGCGCAGCTTGATAAGGGCCGCGGCCCTGTCGCGACTGTTTTGGTCACACGCGGCACACTGAAGCGCGGCGACACGTTTGTTGTCGGCACAGAAAGTGGCCGTGTGCGTGCGATCGTCAACGATCAGGGCAAGCAGATCAAGGAAGCCGGGCCGTCAATGCCGGTCGAGGTTTTGGGCCTTGGCGGTGTGCCGTCGGCGGGCGATCAGCTGACCGTTGTCGAAAACGAACAGCGCGCCCGTGAAGTTGCCCAGTACCGTCAGGAAAAAGCGACCGAACAGCGCACCGCGCTGGCACCGACCAGCTTCGATACGATGTTCAACAATCTTGCGTCGAATGTGATCGAATGGCCTGTGCTCGTCAAAGGTGACGTGCAGGGTTCGGTTGAAGCGATTGTGAACGCGCTGCACAACATCTCGACCGATGAGATCAAGGTCCGCGTGCTTCATGCAGGCGTAGGCGCCATCACCGAAAGCGATGTGACGCTTGCGGCGGCATCGAACGCGCCGATTATCGGTTTCAACGTTCGACCCAATGCCAAGGCGCGTGAGCTCGTCAAACGCGATGGTGTGCGGATGATGTATTACGACGTGATCTATCACCTCACTGAAGAAGTGGCGAAGGAGATGGCGGGCGAACTGGGACCAGAGCGCATCGAAACGGTCGTTGGACGCGCGGCTGTCAAAGAGGTCTTCAAATCTGGCAAGAAGGACAAGGCAGCAGGCCTGCTGGTGGAAGACGGTGTTATCCGCAAAGGCCTGTTCGCGCGTCTCACCCGCGACGATGTTATCGTCTCGGCAACGACGATTGCTTCACTGCGGCGGTTCAAGGATGACGTGGACGAAGTCCGCTCGGGCCTCGAATGCGGCGTGGTTCTTGAGGACACGAACGATATCAAGCCGGGCGACCAGCTGGAGGTCTTCGAAGTCGAGGAGCGTGAGCGGACGCTTGAGTTCTAAGGCTCGTCGGTAGGCAAGTATATGGATTGGCAGGATCAAATCTCGTCGAGCACGGACAGCTCGCCGCATTCTGACTTGCTTGGGTCTGAATTCGTCGCCTTTGATGAGGAGACGGCTACAGCGACCATGCGCTTTACCGTGAAGACGCAAATGACTACCTGGCGCGGCGGCGTTCAGGGAGGACTGGTTGCGGGCTATCTCGACGATGTGATGGGGTATGCCTATGTTGCGATGACAGGCGGGGAGCAAGCGCCGCTTAATCTCGAGATTTCTATGCAATTGCTCGGTTTACTGCCTGAGGGCGCAACCATTATCGGCAAGGGCAAGGTGGTTCGCGGCGGAAGGCGGGTGATTTTTCTCGAAGGGGAATTGCTGAGCGAAGAGGGGCAAGTCCTCGCGCGCGCGACCTCGACGGCGATTCCTACGATGCGGCCATCGCCATCCGAAACGGGCATGGGGGGATGACCCGCTATCTTGCACTGCTCGGAAGTATCAACATTGGCGGGAACCGGCTGAAGATGGTCGATCTGAAGGCAGTGCTGGAAAGGGCTGGCTTCAGCGACATTTCAACCGTTGCAGCCAGTGGCAATGTCATACTGAGCGATGATCGTGATCCAAGCACGCTCGAAGTTCAGCTTGAAAGTGTGGTTGAGCGCGAATTTGGTTTCAAGTCCTGCGCAATGGTCCGTTCTGCCGAAGAAGTGCGGGCTGCGATCGATGAAAACCCGTTTCACGGGACCGAGCCGCAGCACGGTACTGACAAGATGGTGCATTCCATATTTCTCAGCCAGCAACCTGACAAAAGCGCGGTCGATGCGCTGATCGAGGAACATCGTAGCAAAGGCGGCGAGCGGCTCGCTCTGGGTGACCGGGTGCTGTTTCTGGACTATGTGCACGGTGTGGGCATGTCGGACCTGTCCAACAAGGTGCTCGAGCGTCGGCTAAAGGTCAAAGGCACCGCCCGCAACATGAACTCGTTGAAGAACATATTGTCGAAGATGGTTTGAAGACATGGCGCGCAAAGACCCTTTCACTTCCGAACAGCAGTCGGTCCGTGTGCTCAAAGTGGGTGAGCGCGTGCGGCATATCCTCTCCGAATTGCTCGCGCGGCAGGAAGTGCACGATGATGTGGTCAGTGCCTCCAACATCTCGGTAACCGAGGTGCGCATGACGCCTGACCTGCGCAACGCGACGGCTTATGTGAAGCCGCTGCTTGGCGCGGGAGAGGATGACGTCGTCCTTGCGCTGCGGCAAAACACGGCTTTTCTGCAACGCGAAGTTGCAAAGCGGCTGGGTCTGAAATTCGCGCCAAAGCTGAAATTCCGCAAGGATGAAAGCTTCGCGGAGGCAGACCGGATAGAGGAGTTGCTGCGCGATCCGAAGGTTGCGCGCGATCTTGACGATGAACCAGAAGGCGATGGCTGAACCGCGCAACTGGACTTTGCGAACGTTTCGCTCGGGCGATCTCGGGATGATCGCCGCGCGTCAGGCGGCGCTTTATGATGCCGAATGGGGCTGGGGTCGCCCGATGGAGGCGATGATCTATGATATTGCTGGCAGCTTCCTGAGCGACTTCAAACCGGGCCGTGAGCAATGCTGGGTCGCCGAGGCCGACGGCCGTTTGATGGGCGGGGTATTTGTTTGCGACGAGGGTGAGGGAACAGCCCGGCTAAGGTTGCTTTATGTCGAGCCGGAAGGGCGCGGCTCCGGTATCGGCGGTGCCCTTGTCAAGCAATGCACGGTCTTCGCGCGGGAAGCGGGATACCGGCGGATTGTGCTGATGACCCACGCAGTCCTCGACAGCGCCCGAAAGCTCTACCTGGCGGAGGGTTATCGGGTAACCGGTAGCGTGACACAAAACGATTTCGGTAAGGAAGAGGTGACCGAGCACTGGCAGCTCGACCTGTAGCCGGTCAGCGTGGCACCATCCGCGCTTTCATCGTGATATCCACTTTGTTGCCGACGATCAGCTGGAAACTTTTCATCCCATACGCGCGGCGATCGATGCGTGTTGTTGCGGTGAAACCCACCGCTTCGCTGGGGGCAACCTTGGTCGGATCCTGATCGAACACCACTGTGAGTGTTTGCGGCTTGGTCACCCCGCGCGCGGTCAGGTTGCCCGTAAAGGTGCCCTTCGTTGGCGAAGAAAGCTTGAGCGAACTGCCAACGAAGCGGACATTCGGGTATTTTTCGATCCAGAAGAAACTTTCGCCTTTCAGCCGGTCTCTGGTGATCGTGTCAGACGCTTCCAGCGCTGTTGCGTCAAAGGTCACATCGATGCTGGCCTTGCTGATCTGGTTAGGATCGACAGTGACGCGGCCCTCCATTTTTGGGAAAGTCATCGTCTTGCTACCAAGTCCGAAGAACGCGACCTTGCCGGTCAACTCGCTCCTGCTTTCATCCAGCATGTAATTGCGCGGCGCGCTCGTGTTGGCGGTAAAGGCCAGCACCAATAGGGGGGCGATCATAAAACGGCGATGTGGCAGCATTGTTGCTCCTCTCTCTTCCGGTATACGTTCGCGATCCCCAAAAGGTTTCACCGCGGCGAGGCCGGCTTATCCTCCAGCGCCGGGAAGCGTGTAGCCCACCGGTGCATCCGGACCGAGCGGTATGCCGAGGTAGAACCAGACAACGATCAGAATCGTACCCGATGCGAGCAGCCATACCGAATACGGCACCATGATCGCTGTCAGACTGCCCAGACCGAAGTCCTTCTGCCAACGCTGGGCGAAGACCAGAATAAGCGGGAAATACACCATCAGTGGCGTGATGATGTTCGTCGCGCTGTCGCCGACACGATAAGCGGCGGTCGCACCTTCGGGACTGATCCCCAACAGCATCAGCATCGGCACGAGGATTGGCGCGAGCAACGCCCATTTCGCGCTCGCCGAACCGACGAACAGGTTCAGCAGGCCCGCAAACAGAACCATCAGACCAAGCACTATCGGAAGCGGTAGGCCGGTGGACTGAATGGCATCCGCGCCGTGTACAGCAGAGATCAGGCCGAGATTGGACCAGCCGAACATGGCAACGAAGTGCGCTGCGGCAAATGCCAGGACAAGGTAATATCCCATATCCTTCATCGATTCAGACATCATCGCAACCAGATCGCGGTGGTTCTTGATCGTTCCGACAGCGCGGCCATAGGCCCAGCCTGTCAGGATGAAGAGCACAAAGAACGCAGCGACCAGCGAGCGGTAAAGCGGCGCCAGCTGCGCGTGGATTGAGCAGTCCGGGATTGCCGCACCCGTATCGGTCAGACACGCGCTTTCGTCGATCAGCGGGGTGCCCGGGCCAAATACCATGGCGACCCAGAGCGCCGCCACAAACAGCGCCGCAAGACCGGCATGGCGCAGACCTTTCGCAGCCAGAGGTCCGGTGTGATCGGTTTCGTCCGCGCTGTCTTCACCGTCCTGGGTGATGGGCTTTGCACCGCCCGTCCATGGGCCGAGACGCGGTTCGATCACCTTGTCCGTGACATACCAGATGATCGGCAGAAAGATCACCGTCATGGCGCTTATGAAGTACCAGTTACCAGCGAGGTTGGCCGTCCAGTTTGGATCAAGCGCGCTTGCGGCTACAGCCTCTTCGGTAATGCCGAACAGCAGCGCATCCAATTGGCCCGGCGATATATTGGCAGAGAAACCGCCTGAGACCCCGGCAAAAGCAGCCGCGATACCGGCCAGTGGATGACGCCCCGCCGCGGCAAACAGAATTCCCGCCAACGGTATTAGGACCACATAGCCCGCATCAGCCGCATGATTGCCGATCATGGCGACGAGCGCGACCACCGGCGTCAGCAGCGATGTCGGCGCGCTTTTGACTGCACTCGACATACCTGCCGCGAAAAACCCTGATCGTTCCGCAACGCCTGCACCAAGCATCACCACCAGTACATAGCCGAGTGGATGGAAGTGCGTAAAAGTCTTGGGCATTTCGACCCATAGTTTCTGGATATTCTCTGCAGCGAGCAGGCTGACAGCCGAGATTTGCAGCGGCCCGCCGGTTGTTTCGTCCAGCGCGGTCGGGTGAAACGCCGATACGCCCAGTAATTCACAGATTACCGAGACGGCAACCAGGCCGATGATCAGATAGAAGAAAATGAACACCGGATCGGGCAGCTTGTTGCCGCTGCGTTCGATCCAGCCCAAAATGCCGGTCATGCCCTGATTGGTTTCAGCCGGAGCTGCGCTAGCCATGGATTGATCCCCGTTTAAGTCTCGAAGTTTGAGCGTGGGCTAGCATTGCTTGCCCCGCCTGTCTGCCCTCTGAATGGCGTGCCTGTTGAAAGGATGCGGCGCGCATTCATCTCCGGCTTGTCGAACCGGGACGAAGGTGCAAGGTCTGCGTCATGGCCAAGCTGTATTTTTATTATTCGAGCATGAATGCGGGTAAATCGACCACATTGCTGCAGGCCGATTTCAACTACCGTGAGCGCGGCATGCGCACCATGCTGTGGACGGCGGAGCTTGATACCCGCTCTGAAGGGAAAGTCCGCAGCCGCATCGGACTGGAGGCAAGCGCGCACCATTTCAGGCCTGATACCGATTTGTGGGAGGCGATTATGGCCGCGCATGGCGCGGAGCCGCGCGATTGCATTCTCGTGGACGAAGCGCAGTTTCTGACCAAGGATCAGGTCTGGCAGCTTGCGCGCGTGGCCGATGAGGCGGCAATCCCCGTGCTGTGCTATGGTATCCGCACCGATTTTCAGGGTGAGCTGTTCCCGGGCTCCGCAGCATTGCTTGGCATTGCCGATGCGCTCGTGGAACTGAAGGCCGTGTGCCATTGCGGCCGTAAGGCGAGCATGAACCTGCGTGTTGACGGCGATGGAAAGCCAGTGGCGGAAGGTGAGCAGACAGAGATCGGTGGCAACGATCGCTATCTGGCTTTATGCAGAAGGCACTTCAGTGCTGCATTAAAGGATTAAGTGCTTGAAAAACCCGCTCGCCAAACAGCTCGAGTCGGGCCGGGTTCGGCTCGAACTGTTCGGCGATCAGCATGTCGAAGGCCTGCGCGAAGCTTGCGCCAGAGACGCCGAGATATGGCAGATTTACCCCGTCAATATGCTGGGTGAGGACTTCGACAAGGCGATGGAGGTGTTTCACGGTCTGGGCGACTGGATACGGTTTGCCGCGATCGACACCGAGCAAGACAAGGTGGTTGGCGCGACCAATTACATTTCGCCCAATTGGTACGGTGTTGTGGAGATTGGCGGGACATATATCGAGCCAAGCGTGCGCGGCACCGGATTTAATCGCACGATGAAGAAACTGCTGATCGATCACGCTTTTGACTGCGGCATTCACAAGGTCGAATTCCGCGTGGATACGCGCAACACCCGCTCAATGGCGGCGGTGCTAAAACTGGGAGCGGTCAAGGAAGGCGTGATACGTCAGGACCGAGTAACCTGGACCGGATATCGCCGGGATACAGCAGTTTTCGGGCTATTGCGCGGTGAGTGGGCTGGTTGAACGGCTTTCTGCGCCCTACGTTAGGGCAATGACAGAAACCCTTATCCTTGCCGCGGTGCTGATCCCGTGCCTTGTGATCGCTATTGTCTTTCACGAGGTTGCCCACGGCTATGCCGCGAAATTGCTGGGTGACAATACCGCAAGCAGCCTTGGCCGGTTGACGCTCAATCCCATCCCGCATGTTGATCCGGTGGGCACTTTGCTTGTCCCGGGCTTTCTCGCCCTGTTCGGTGGCCCGGTATTCGGCTGGGCCAAGCCGGTGCCGGTCAATAAGAGGCGCCTTAACAATCCGCGCTTCGGCATGATGGCTGTGGCTGCAGCGGGGCCGGCAAGCAATTTCGTTATCGCTCTGGTCGCAGCGATCCTGTTCGGCATTTTTGTGCCTGAAGGGGCGAATTTCGGCAGTGCGCAGAGCACGTCAATGCTCATCTATGACGGCGATGGCGGGGTTCGTCCGCTCACGACGATGCTATATTATTCAATTCTCATCAATGTGTTCCTCGGCCTTTTCAATCTGTTGCCGATCCCTCCGTTTGACGGGTCGCATATTGTTGGTGGATTGCTGCCGGATGGATTGCGCGCGCAGTGGGAAAAACTGCAACAGGTAGGCATGTTCCTGTTTATCGGCCTGATCGCGGCCAGCTGGGCTTTCGGCACAAGCTGGATTTCGCAGATCGTGATGCCGCCGGTCGCATGGACGGTGGAGCAATACCTTGCAATTGCCGCGATGATTTAGGCGCGATTATCCGCTCACTGCGTCAATAAACCGGGCATCCGGATGCTTTTCAAGCAGAGCTTCGAGCCACGCGTCACGCCCCGTCTTTTCGACGCAGGCTACGATGCAGCCACCGAAACCGCCGCCGGTTAGCCGCGCGCCTGCAGCGCCCAGTTCGACAGCTGAGGCAACCAGCGTGTCAATCTGGGGCAAGGACATCTCAAACCAATCGCGCATCGACTCGTGGCTTTCGTTCATGGCGGTGCCAAGGGCGGTCATGTCTCCTGCATCGAGCGCGGCAATTGCCGCATGCACGCGGACATTTTCGCTTACGCAATGCATTGCACGCTTTTTTGCGGTCGCATCAAGATTGGCACCTTTCACGGTTTCCCAATCGAGCAGGCAAAGATCCTCGGTGCCGAAATACCGTTTGGCCGCGTCGCATTCTTCCTTACGAGCCTTGTAACGGCCATCGGTAAGCTTGCGGGTCAATCCCGAGTGTACAACGACCATCTCATGGCTTTGTGGCAACGGGACAAGCGCATATTCAAGCTTGCCTGTATCAAGCGCCATCGCGGTACCAGGTCTAGCGAGTGCCACCGCCATCTGGTCCATGATACCGCATGGAACGCCCATGTACTGGTTTTCAACCCGGCGCGCGGCCACGGCGATGTCGACATCGCTCGGACCATTGCCGTTCGCTTCGCGCGCTGCTTTCAGGATGGCAACAATCAGCGCTGCCGAGGATGACAGGCCCGACCCTTCCGGAATGGTCGAGACAACATCCAGAGCCGCTCCGCCATCAAGCAGGCCGAGCGAGTTCGCCTCGCGCAGTGCCCCAACACATGGGTCGGCCCAGTCGCCGACAGCCTCGTCTTCGAGATCACGAATGGAGGGTGCATCATATCCGGCCGACGACACAGCGACCACACTGTCCGAGCGGGGCGCGAGGTTAACTTTCAGCCCAACTGCGAGCGCGGCTGGCAGTACCATTCCGCCATTATAATCGGTGTGCTCGCCGATAAGGTTGACCCTGCCCGGCGCGGCTGCTGTGACCATCTCTGCCACGTCTAGACCCCCTTCAGCGCGGTTACGGCGCTTTCCGGCATCACGTCGACGGTGAAGGTTCCTGTGTGCTGCTCAACGGATGCCAGATATTTCTGGCGACCAGGTGCGCGTAGCAGCGGGTAAAACTGGACGGTAAAGTGATAGCCTTCGCTGCCACCTCGCGGTGCCGCATGGAACGCCATCATTGTGGCGGAGGGCTGCTGGAAAAGCACATCATAACGGCGTGTTATCTCTCCAAGCCAATGGCTAAGCGCCTCCAGCTCTTCGTCTGTGCAGTCCCACGGACCATCGCGGCGGATGCGCGGGGCAAGCCAAACTTCGTAGGGGAAACGGGCGAAACGCGGTACGAAGGCGGCAATGCCGCCATCTTCGCCAATCCCGTAATCCGGCATTGCAGCATCAATTTCCGCCGCGAGGTTAAATCCACCGGCGAAAGCATCAATCGCGCGCTGCTGGATCTCGGGCACGCGTTCAAAGCCGTATATCTGGCCGTGGGGATGGTGCAGGGTAACGCCGACTTCGTCCCCTCGGTTTTCAAAGGGAAGCACATAGTTGCAGCCTGCATCGAACAGCGTTTTGTAGCGGTCGATCAGTGCGGAAACCAGCACCTGCCGCCGGTCTGCGCCAATTGTGTGCAGGCTGCCACTGGCTTGCGGACCATAAACGACGACATCGCAAGCGCCCTTTGCCGGTTCGCTCAAAATGCCGGGCAGGGCTGACGCATCGGCTGCACTTGGATGAAAAGCTGCAAACTTGTTTTCAAAGATGGCCAGTTCAAAATCGGTAAAGGGTATCTCGGTTTCCGGGCCATCGGGCCGGGTCGGAGCGAGCGGATCGTCCGCCGAAGACGGCTTGAATGTGCGGTTCTGCCGGTGCGCGGCATAGACATTCCATTCGCCGCGCAGCGGATGGAACCTGATTTCTCCGCCCTGTGCAATCTCATTGCTGCTTTCGGCTTGTGGCGGAAGGTCATGCAGCTCGCGTCCATAAAGGTGCAGCATCCGCCCGTCGGCCTTGCGGTGATCGCGGCGATAGACTGACGCGCCGCCGATGCAGCGATCGAGCACGGTCATGCTGCAACCGCCGGTTTCGCAAACCAATCCCGCACGCGCTGCTGCGCAGCCTCGTCAAGATGCAGCTTCAGCTTGCTACGGCGCCACAGCACGTCATCGGCGCTGAGCGCAAATTCATGCTCGGCCAGATATTCCAGTTCACGCGCATAAAGATCGCCGCCCATGTGCGGACCAAGATCGTTCAAGCCGTTCGCTTCGCCAAGGATGTAATCAATCCGGGTGCCATAGGCGCGGAGCAGCCGGCGAACCCCCTCAGGCGGAAACCAGTGATATCGCGATTGCAACTGCGCCAATTGTTGATCGAACTCAGCGACCGGAATGTCGCCGCCGGGAAGTGCGCGGTCAGCGGTCCATGATGATCCGGGAAGCGCAAGCTTTTCAATCGCGTGCTCTGCAAGCTTGCGATAGGTTGTGATTTTGCCGCCGAATATCGAAAGCAATGCCGGTTTGGAGCCGTCTTCGCCTTCGTCCAGTTCGAACACATAATCGCGCGTTACAGTGGAGTTGCTCGCCGCTTTGTCATCATAAAGCGGGCGCACTCCTGCGTAGCTGGAAACGGCATCTTCGGGCGCTATATCAACCCGCAGATATTCATTGGCTGCATCGCAGATATAGCGCGCTTCTTCGGGTGAGATATCGATTCCAGTCGGGTCGCCCTCGAACCCCTGATCTGTCGTTCCCACCAGAGTGAATTCGCGCTCATATGGGATGGCAAAGATGATACGGTCATCCTTGTTCTGGAATATGTAGCAGTGATCACCTTCGAAGAGTTTTGGGAAGATTAGGTGACTGCCTTTTACAAGGCGCAGGTTCTCGTGTGCCTGTCCGGAGATTGCGCGGCCGAGTACAGTGTCAACCCAGGGGCCAGCTGCATTCACGACCCGGCGGGCGAGCACTTGGCTGGGCGCGCCGTCCCTATCCGCCAGCGTCGCTGTCCAATAATCAGAATGGCGTTCCAGCGCGGTGCATTCGGTGCGGGTTTTGATATCAGCGCCGTGTTCTTTTGCGTCCATGCAATTGAGCACGACCAAGCGCGAATCCTCAACCCAGCAATCCGAATATTCAAAGCCTTTGGCAAGTCGCGCTTCAAGAACGTCTTTATGAGGCGCTCGATTAAGTTTGATAGTCTTGGTGCCCGGCAATTCTTTACGCCCGCCGAGGCTATCATATAAAAACAACCCAAGTCGTAACATCCAAGCGGGACGCAGTCCTTCATCATAGGGCAGGACGAACCGCATCGGCCAGATGATATGAGGCGCAGATCGAAGTAGAACTTCTCTTTCGATTAAGGCCTCTCGCACCAAGCGGAATTCAAAATGCTCCAAATATCTAAGGCCACCGTGGATAAGCTTTGTACTTGAAGATGATGTATGGCTAGCGAGGTCATCTTTTTCGCATAAAAGGACATTTAGCCCTCTCCCCGACGCATCGCGCGCGATTGCGGTGCCATTAATACCGCCGCCAATTATGAGCATATCATATGACTTCTTCATAACGCTTTCGATTATAGAATATCCGTTGTTTAGCAATCTAAAATTTTGACAAAAAATTAACGCATAAATTCATACAGTGACACAATTAACAGCGCGCGAAACGACTATTTGTGAACCCTATGAACTCTGATCATATAAACCTCAGCAAGGATACCGCATCAGGATTGCAAAATTATGATGCGACAGTCCCCGAATGGTTAGGACATATTGGGCAGAAATTCGAATTGGGAATCGCAATTTTTTCTCCGAACAATACCGTCGTTTTT